>JALWQD010000001.1 GCA_026994735.1 Gammaproteobacteria bacterium
ATCCAGCGGGTCTACCAACAGGCCATTACGACAAAAATCAACAATATCCCGTGGCCCACCATCCTCAGTAGCGACCATAGGCAAACCACTCGCAGCAGCTTCCAGCAGTGTCAAACCAAAGGGTTCAGTCAGTGCCGGATTCACAAAAATTCCCTTGCTCTTTGCTGCCAGACGATATAAATACGGGACATCGCGAGGCTCATGGTGTTTGGGAATAGCTACACGACCATAGAGATCATGACGGTCGATAGCGAACAGCAAATCCGTCATCACCGTGCGCGCGCCCTTATCGAGTTTGGTAATATCATCACGATTACCAGCGACGAGAATCAGATTGGCCTGGTCCTGCAATGCTGCCGAACGTGCATAGGCCTCAACCAGAGTGGCGATATTTTTACGCGGGTCGGCCCGGGAAAGCGCCAGAATCATCGGCTTGCCCGGATCGTTGAGAAAACGGCTAAGCTGCCGGAATATCAGCGGCTGAAAGCGCCCCCGTCGAGGAGGATAAAAACGGCCCAGATCAACCCCTGGGGGGATAACTGCCATCCGTTTCGGCTGATAATTATCATAGAGTCGATATTGCTCCTCGATTTCCTGATGTGTACTGGCAATGACCTGTACCGCCAAATCAAGAGCAGACTCTTCGGCCTCAATACGTTGAGAAATATGATATTGACGCTCAATTGCGGCCTTACTCTGGCCGTTCGCCAACAATCTTTGCAACTTGACTCGTCCCAGTGAATGGCCTGTAAAGACCAACGGCACTTCGAGTAAACTACAAAGACGGCGACCAACATAACCGGCATCGGCATAGTGGCCATGAATGACATCCGGTATTCTCCCCACCTGACGGATATGCTTCAGTGCCTGATCGGCAAAACTGTCAAGATAAGGCCAGAGTACTTCCTTGCGCAGATATCGCCGCGGGCCGCAGGGCAAGCGAATGATGCGCAAACCACCCCCGAGGTCCTCGACTGCTTCGGCATAACTTTGATCAACTTTGCTATCAATGACCTGCCGGGTAAGAATGTCCACACGCTCAATATCACGATGATCAATCAGTGCCTGTGCCTGTTCAAGAACATATTTAATCTGACCACCGGTATCTGCATCACGACCTAATTCGATATCCTTGCCACGCATCAAACCATGGACACTGACGAGGATGATGTACAAATTCCGTCCCTGCTCTGTTTTCGGCATCAAAGCACTCCGTGGCAGGATATTAAAGAATTCAGTGTTAACATTCTCTCACGCCGGCATACCTGCGTTGCTAACATCAAAACGCATTACTGCTCAGCTCTCGCTTGCCAGCGTTGCAAACAATCCTGATATTGTTGTCGATCATTGATCGTTGCCCCGCGGACGGTACAAATCAGGGAAGCAAATTCCAGGGCACAGGCAAGCGTCTTTTTTGCGCTCCAGGATGACAAGATACCCAACAGCGCTACCGAACTAAAGGCATCACCAGCACCGACAGTATCCGTAACCTCATCGACAGGAACAGGAATGCCCTCCAGCCAGCCCTCGCGACAGAGCAACATCGCCCCCTCCTCACCACAGGTCAAAACCAAATGCTGCAGTGAATATTTTTCATACAGAGTACGTGCCGAACACTTGAGATCAGCATGACCATTGCTCCCAGCAAGCTCGGCCAGCTCAATATCATTGAGTTTCGCCCAATAGGCATCTTGTAGCAAAACACGGGCTGTGTTCAGCTCCGTCGAAGGCGGGCGTAAATTGACATCAACGCAGCGGCGCGGGGAATAATGCTGGCAAATTGCCTCATATGCAGCTCGGGAAATGGCTCCCCGCAAGGCCAGTGAGCCGTGGTAAAAGAGGCCCATTTTGATCCTGGCCAGTGTTGCCAGTGCAGTTTCTGCGGCAATAAAGTCATAAGCCTGATCCGTAACAATTTCGTACTCGGGCTGACCATCGCGCAGGCTGACAGTCACTTGCCCGGTAGGATGCCGGGAATCATGCTGAAGCCCGTCTGTCGCAAGCCCCCATTGACGCATGGCATCCATCACTTGCTCACCGGAATCATCAATACCAAGCCGACTCAGCAACAAGGGTTGACAGCCAAAACCCTGTAAATGCCAGGCAACATTAAAGGGGGCACCACCGAGCACTCGACTGCCATCGGGAAAGACATCAAAGAGTACTTCACCAAAGACTACCGCCTGTTGTTGCATCTGTCCCCCTGTGTCATGAGGTTGTCGTTTGCCAACAAAAGATGTTCCGCTGACGACTGACTGCCGCGGCCAAATCATTCACACCTCAAAAAAGGCACTCAGAGCATCATAAATAAAAGTATTTATTTCCCATCAGCAGCGTTTATCCGTTTCTGAAACAATTCATTGACTTGCGCTGGGTTAGCCTTGCCTTTACTAACCTTCATCACCTGGCCAACAAAAAAACCGATCAACTTGTCCTTGCCGGCGACCAGCTCTTGCCGTGTCT
>JALWQD010000002.1 GCA_026994735.1 Gammaproteobacteria bacterium
AATCTGGAAACCGCTGGCCTGAGCCTGCACACTCATCAACCCCATCAGTGCCGACGCCGCGAATAAAGTAAATCTGCGTAAACTCATATCCATCTCCCTTATTGCATGATGGTGGTGATAGCAGCACCACTCTTGGCGGCGCCACTAATCGTAACAGCTGCCGCTGATGTTGGAGGTAAAGCAGTAGACAGATAAGTAGCTGCTTCAGCCTGCATTTCAGTAGTAACATCAAGTCCGCCAGAAGTAGTCGGATCAAGGAATGATTTATGCGTGCCCTTGATGAAAAATGTAAATCCGCTACCAATATGTGGTGATGCCACTTCTCCCAAAGGCCATCTAGCGGGCACAGCCACTGATGCAGCTACTTGCCTCATACCAAAGGCGGCTGCCAATGCATCGGTGGACGAGTTGGGCACAACTTGATCCCCAAGTTGTTTAAACATCAACATATTTTTACCTGCAGCAGTAGCCAACCTTCCATAATTCACCGGGTCAGCATCATCTCCCACAGTTTGAGCTGCAACAAAGAAGGCATTGAATTCCGGCGAGCCGGGCAGTATTCCCTTAGAAGCCAAACCACCTTTCACTAATGGCCCTACCAGACCAGATTTCAAGAAAATATTGGAGTAAATTCCACCAGGGTTGGCTAGCACAAAGGTTTTGATCGCAGGCTCGACAGCCGCCAGCATGGTTCCGAGAATTCCGCCATTGGAGTGGCCGACATAAGAAATCGGATGCGTTGCATTAATAAGCAGATCAGCACCATCGGGAGCAAGAGGATTGCCCGGCGCACCCGTGGTGTTATTCACCACATCCATCGTCTGTACTTCCAGTAATCTGGTCAGATGAATCAGGTCGGCAACTGACTGACGGGCATTATCTCTGGTGGTCAGCAAATGACCTATATTCAGATACCATTTCCCGCTTGAATCGGGCGTACCGTCCGGCACATTGGCCGTTACGACCAACTTCTTTGTCACAGGATCAACCACTTCTGTAAGCAGATCAATACCAAATGTTCGACTACCATGCAGTACCGAATCAATCGCAATCGTAGCAAAGCCAGCTTTAGCCAACGTATTGGCAATGCCGAACACGACAGACTTATCTACCGTAAAACCATGCTGGAAGATGACAACAGGCCATGGCCCTGCGGCCGGTACTCCTGGGAACAGAGAGTTTGGTTTAGGTACTGTCATTAAAAAAGGTACCTTTTGGGTGCTTTTCACAGCAGGCATGCCTGTCACATCGACTGAAAAATGGGCCGTTAAAGCGCCTGGCAGTACGGTTGGTGCCACGCCAACAGAACCGCCTGTACCCATGCCTCCCGTCGCACTCAAATAATAGGGCACTTTGATAGCCCCAATCACCACACTGCTTATATTTTTCAAAAACTTCCCATTAAATGCAGCCAGAACCGGGCCACCCACTAACGTGGCAAAGGCGCTCATGCTCAACACACCCGGAGCATTAGCCCCTGCCGGAAGCCCGGCAACAGTAATGAAATTCGCTGCCGATGTCGCACCAGGCGCGACACTATTAGCCCGGATTTTCGCCAGCACTTTATTGATCGTCTGTGTTTTGAATGTCCATGCCAGCGCCACAGCGGAACTCGGCACGCCTTTGCTTGCAGCTGCAGTAAGCATACTATGAGTCTGTTGGCGCAGAAGCTCCAGCGCAGCAGCTTTAGCATTGGTCAAAATTGGCAACAAACTATTGCCGGCGCCATCCACCAACGGTGCTGCGCCTTTCGTCAATCCAAATATGCTTGATGGCACCAAGGGCAAACCGGATGTGCTCCTGATCCCGCCAGTGAGCACCACCATATATCGGGTATTGCTCTTCAACGGCGACAATGGCTGAATTAGCAGTGTACGCCCTGAAGCATCAGTTGAAGAAAGCGACGCCTTATATTCTTGCGCACTCAGTTCACGAATGATTGTGTTTACCAAAACAGTACCGGTCGGAATCTGGGAAATTTTGACTGCCGTAGCATTCACTTCATATAAATGTAACGTCACTGTTGGAAGAATCGTAGCCGGATTGGCAGCCGTGGAAAAAGTGGTGCTAATTGGGGCAATTGTTGAAAACCCATCCAGTGTATTCATCGCGACTTTGGGGTTATCAGACCCGGTGGGTTCTCCGGGCAGCAATGGAATGTTGAGCGTACCATCCGTCGTGCCTTTAAACAATAGATCAATTGGAAATGGAATTACTGTATTTGCCGGATTTGCAGTGTCTATGTTGAAGTTGGCTTCAAACTTGGGTTGCCCCGTCGCCACCGGTGCGCCATTGCCCGATGTTTGACCGCAACCATTCAAGCTCAGCATTGGTAGCACAAGAATCAAGAATGCGTACATTCGTTTCATTTCAACCCTCCCATGATGACATATATGTAACTAGCCTATATAAAAAATAAGCTCCCCCGAGATACAAGATGGCCTTAGTAA
>JALWQD010000003.1 GCA_026994735.1 Gammaproteobacteria bacterium
GTGTTAGACGGACGATGGCTGAAGAGACCTTGGGGGCCGGTGAAAAGGCTTCCCGGCTTACATCGAGCAGCGATGCGACCTGACAGTGATGTTGAACCATGATGCTCAGTCGCCCATAGTCCCTGCTACCCGGGTTGGCAGCCATTCGCTCAACGACTTCTTTCTGTAGCATGAAGTGCATGTCGATGATTTGACCGAGCTGAGCGAGCAAATGAAAAATTAAGGGAGTAGAAATATTATATGGAAGATTGCCGACGACACGATACCGGCGACCGTCTGTATCAAGCGTGCTGAGTTGAAGTTGCAAAGCGTCCTGTTGGCGGATACGAAATTGGTCACTTTCAGGGTGCAGTTTTTGTAAGTCAGGGATCAGGTCGCGATCAAGTTCGACGACGGTTATCCGCGCCTGGCTTTCGATAAGTGGTCGGGTCAGCGCCCCCTGGCCCGGACCAATTTCAACAATATCCTGGTCAGGGCGTGGATGGATCAGGGAAATGATATGGTCGATAACTCGTTCGTCGTGGAGAAAATTTTGACCGAAACGTTTGCGCGGCCGGTGTTTCATGGTTGTGCTGTGGTGTGTTGCAGATTGGTGCTCGACATCAAGTCTGCCGCTCGGACCATTTTTATGGCCTCATCAATAGCGGCTAACATGCTGCCGCAGTCGGCCTGACCTGTGCCGGCAAGGTCGAAGGCTGTTCCGTGGTCGACCGATGTACGGATAATCGGTAGACCCAAGGTGATATTGACAGCTTGACCAAAGCCCATATGTTTCAGTACCGGTAGCCCTTGGTCATGGTAGATGGCAATGATGGCATCGGCATTGGCCATATGGTGTGGCGTAAAAACAGTATCGGCAGCAAAAGGCCCGTGTACTGAACAGCCTGCTGCCTGCATTTCAGCGATCGCTGGAGCAATAATTTCAGCGTCTTCGTGACCAAGGTGACCTTCCTCGCCAGCATGAGGGTTCAAGCCGCAAACCAGCAATCGGGGACATGCAATGCCGAAATGACGTTGTAGTTCGTGGTAAGTGATATGCAGGGTATTGCGCAGCCATTGCGGGGTCAGGGCATCGGCAACCTGGCGCAGCGGCAGATGGGTGGTGACGAGCGCAACGCGTAGTCCGGGTGTCGCTAGCATCATGACGACTTGTGCTGTCGCGGTCAGTTTGGCGAGGTATTCAGTGTGGCCACTGAACGGGGTGCCCGAGTTATTAATAACCGCCTTGTTGACGGGGCCGGTAACCAGCGCCGAGAAGTTGCCATCCAAACAGCCGTTTGTGGCAAGCCGCAAGGTTTTCAGGATTGCCGGGCCATTAGCAGCGACTGCCTGGCCTGCCTTGACCTGCTTGGCAAGCGGCACATGGAGTACCTTCAGTGTGCCGCCAGTATGGCTTTGTCGTGCCTGTCCGGGAATATAGTTCTGCAGCGTAATATCGATGGCCAATTGCCGGGCACGTTCGCCAAGCATGGTTTTGTCGGCGATGACAACCAGCTCTGCGTCGAAGTCCTGCTGGGCAACAGCCAGCGTAATATCAGGGCCTATGCCAGCCGCTTCCCCGGTGGTAATGGCCAAGCGCGGTAGCGAGTGTGGTGCTGTCTCGATGTCAGTCATTGTCGTCAAGATGTAAATCGACATAGGCTTCGCTGCGGATCTGACGTAACCAGTTGCTGTAAGCCGTGTCTGCATCCCGTTTTTTTAGTTGCTGGCGGGCCTGATTACGATTGAACTCGTTGGTGGCATCATGTTGACGCCGTCCCAGCAGCTCGATGATATGCCAGCCAAAACGGGTCTTTAGCGGCAGGCTGATGTCATTGATTGCGAGATCAGCCATAGCCTGTTCAAATTCTGGCACCATTGTGCCCGGATTGATCCAGCCGAGATCGCCACCATGCCCAGCCGTTGCCTTGTCAGCAGAATAGACGCGTGCCAGTTCAGCAAAATCTTCACCGGCAAGGATACGTTTCCGGAGAGCGAGCAGTTGTTCGCGGACGCGGTTGTCATCGTTCAGGGCATTTACCTGGAGCAGTATATGACGCGCATGGGTTTGCGTCATGACATGGTTTTTTTCGCTGCGTTGGTCAAGCAGTTTGAGAATGTGCAGGCCACGACTGCTACGCATAACAGGGCTGATTTCACCGGGACTCATATCGACGACCTGGTTGGCAAACAACGTCGGTAATTCGCCGATCTTGCGCCAACCTAAATCACCGCCCTGGAGTGTGTCGCTGCTGTCCGAAGCGCCAATCGCCATTTGTGAAAAGTCTGCGCCATGAAGGAGTTGTGAACGAATTTTTTCGGCTTTTTGCTGCGCCGCCGCGATCGTTTTCGGGTCGGCGGCCTCGGGGATTGAAATGAGTATATGGGCAACATGAAATTCTTCCCCTGCCTTGCCCTGTCGTCGCTGGTCGGCAAGAAAACGGTCGATCTGGCTGTCACTGATC
>JALWQD010000004.1 GCA_026994735.1 Gammaproteobacteria bacterium
GAGATGGAATACCGGATCAAAGGGCTTGATCTGTTCGAGCAGCTGGTCCGTAAGCTGTTGTCCAGTGACCACCGGCAAACCGGGAATGTCATATATCGGTTTTTCCGGATAAAGCTCACCGCATTGGCCACCCAATTTATCGAGAATATCAATCACATGGACCTTTATATCGAGCAGTCCCAGTTCAAATACAGCAAATAGTCCACAAGGGCCGGCGCCAATGATCAGGGCATCGGTCTCAATCACATTCGCCGACGATGGCATTGCGGCGTTATCAGGCTGTACTGCCATGGGAAGTCCTTATGTTGGGCACCAAGTATCAGGCAATGGGAGATTTTCCGACAGCATCTTGCAGCGGCGGCATCCGACAGGTGCAGCGCCAGCCAGGCTCCTGGCTGCGGACAACAATGTTAAAACTGCTTTTCGGGAACGGTCACGACCAGGCCGTCCAACTCATCAGTTACCTTGATCTGACAGCTAAGACGGCTTGAATCACGCACATCAAACGCAAAATCGAGCATATCCTCTTCCATTTCCGCCGGCTTGCCGACAGCTTCAATCCAGGAGCTGTCCACATAGACATGACATGTGGCACAGGCACAGGCCCCGCCGCATTCAGCCTCGATCCCCTCGACCAGGTTTTTCTTGGCCGCTTCCATCACGGTCATACCGGCTTCAGCTTCGACCTCCTGGCGTGTGCCATCGGGTTGTATGAATGTAATTTTAGGCATCGTTGCTTCGCAGCTCCTCGTGACTGTCGCGGGATGGTCGCAGATCATCATGTCGTAAATACCGGTAAGGATTACAAATGGCGCGTCCATTTATCGCGCGAAGTGTTACTCACCGTTGCCCGCCAGTTCAAGAAGAACCTAAGCGCCATTACGATGTGCCGCAGTCAATTTTCCAAAGGCGTTTGAGCCGCACTCTTCGGCAGTGATGGCTATCGGGCGCGATGATATAAACACCTGTGAGACTGGTGCATTGAAGGTCTACAAGATCGCGGCAGAGAATAATTGGGACCTGTTCCTGTTCACCATTCTTCACGGTCACTTGCCGGTTCGGTCTGGCATCCGGGATTGATCTTTTCTGGCAAAGCGATTTCAATCGATCCTGTCAGGCAAGCGCCCTGGTTGATTTCAGGCTAAGGATCAAACCGTGAATATGCTCGTAAACCTGATCGAGCACGACGCCAAGATGTCGCACTTTCTGGCAATGCTCATGAGTACGCGGATCCAGCGGCATTTCGAGGAGGCTGACAGCGATGTCGGCCACATCCCAGGCCCCAATCGTAACGGCTGAACTCTTGATCGTGTGGATTGCCAGATGCCAGTTTGACGGTGCACAGTGAACCTCACCACTGCAAGCCTGTTTCAAACATTCATAGTGAACCGGCGTGCCCAGAAGGAACAATTCAAGTACTTCGCAAGCCAATGCGTTGTCGCCGTTGGTAAAACGATGTAATTGGGACAGATCGGCCGGTGGACGCTGGTCCTGATATTGATCTGGGCGTCGTAATGTCTGAGAGAGAAGCTGCGACATATGATCAATATTCCTGACTGACTTACTTCAATATTGATATTAATTGCAGAAAAACTTGACCGGCTGCAATGAATATCCCGTGAGCTTCCTGTTCTTTCCGGTCAAGTTTCGCTCGACAATCGAAAAAACAGCATGCGTCAGACAGGACCTTATGACGGTTGTGATAATAGTCCGTAAAGATCATCAAAAAATTCGATAATACTCGTGCTTATTCAGGCAATTGTGTGTATGTTGGCGGGGTTGATTGCAGTCCATTGTTTCGCCTAAAACCGCAGCTAGCTGTTTAGGGAATTCTGGTCCAGGAACTGTAGCTTTGACAGCAGACTGACAAGTGGCAGAAAAGCGAAAGTCAATGACCTGAGTACTGGCAATGGCCTGTAGCTGGACCGCCACAACATTGACGGGAAAGCAAGGTTTGAATGCAATCGCATGAAAGCTGGGACCTGCGGGGGGAAATCCAATAGACGATATCATCGCGCAGTGGGCACAGATTGAATGTAACGCGTAAAAGGCATGGGATAATTGTTGGGGATTCTGATGCAGTGATTTCGGCGTTTGTAGAGTTATCACAACAATGGCCTGTGCAATAATTTTTGTCTGCCAGATACCAGGGCGCCGTTACGCCTCCCGGTTTTTCGCAGACAGTATTGGATTCATGAATGGCGCAGAAAAAGAATACAAGACAGGCATCGGGGCAGCAGAGCCATGGCGGGCCACCGCTATCAAAGGCAGCAAACAGACCGGCAGATAAAACCGATGGGGCGATACTGGCTAGCGCGCTGAAGCAGGCGGAAACACCAATGCCGGCCCGGGGCGTTGCCTCCTCCACTGCACCATCGCAGCAGCGCCCGGCACCGCCGCCACTGCCCGGCACCGGAACCCACACAAAAACCGGC
>JALWQD010000005.1:0-6739 GCA_026994735.1 Gammaproteobacteria bacterium
TTCGTCAAGATGGTCCATAATGGCATCGAATACGGCGATATGCAGCTGATCTGCGAGGCCTATGCGCTGATGAGTAATGTTCTGGGCCTTGATTGTGATGAGATGGCGGCGGTTTTTCGTGACTGGAACAGGGGCGTTCTTGATTCTTACCTGATTGAAATTACCGCGGATATTCTGGCCACTCGTGATGACGATGGCGAGCCGTTGGTCGACAAGATTCTTGACACGGCAGGGCAGAAGGGGACCGGTAAATGGACAGGTATCAGTGCTCTTGATCTCGGTGTGCCATTGACCTTGATCGGGGAATCGGTCTTTGCCCGCATCGTTTCAGCCTTGAAGGATGAGCGTGTGCGTGCGGCGAAAATCCTTGGCCCGCGGCCGCAAGCAGCTTTTTCAGCAGATCTGGTCGAGAGCAAGCAGGCATTGCACGATGCTCTCTATGCCTCGAAAGTCATTTCTTATGCGCAGGGTTTCATGCTCATGAGTGAGGCGGCAAAAGAGCAGGGCTGGGATCTTAATTATGGCGAAATTGCCCTTATGTGGCGTGGGGGCTGCATTATTCGTAGTGCCTTTCTGGGCAATATCCGCGAAGCCTATGATAATAATCCTGCACTTGAAAATCTCGCTCTGGATGGTTTTTTCGCCGCGGCGCTGAAGGACTCTGAAGCCGGTTGGCGGCAGGCCGTTATGCTGGCTGTTGAACAGGCCATACCGGTGCCAGCCTTTGCTTCGGCACTGTCCTATTTCGATGGTTATCGCAGTGAGCGTCTGCCAGCAAATCTGCTTCAGGCCCAGCGTGATTATTTTGGCGCCCATACCTATGAACGTCTCGATCGACCACGTGGTGAGCGTTTTCACACGGATTGGACCGGCACGGGCGGGGGTGTCTCTTCGACCAGCTATGATGTTTGATGGTGGATGAACGGGCGCGGATGATCACCCGTGGTGATATTCAGTTGAACCTATGGCTGTCATCCGACGTCTATTGGTCGGGCTTGTTCTATAATGGCCACCCGATACTAACATCCATGATTGCAGGGGATTGCTGATGCACCGTTTGATACTGATCGCTTTTTTATTCCCGTTTACCTTGTCGGCCGTGGCGGCCGAGTCGATGATGGCTCCGACGACAGGCGTCAAACCGCAGGGGCACCCGACCGGAATGAGGGCTGCCATGATGGCTGCTGAGGCTGGTCCGATGATCAAGGCGACGGTCGTCAGCAGTATTGATATTCCGCAGTTTACCTACCTGCAGGTTAAGCAGGGAGAGCGCTTGCGCTGGTTGGCTTCGGCCAGTGTTGCGGTCAAGGAAGGCGATCTCATCGAGTTTGAAGAAGACTCGACAATGGCAAACTTTACCAGCAAGACCTTGAACCGGACATTCGACAGCCTTACTTTTGTTAATAGTGCGCATGTTGTTAAACGCTAGGGTTCAGCGCTGCGTTTTGGTAAGCGACGGTGCCCGGGATGTAGTCTGCCGCTGTTAACGGCGACTAATTGATCGTGCAGTTGTTGTCGATTTAAAATGATTTACGGCCGGAGGGCTGTCTGGAGGATGGCGTGATGATAGGACAAACAATGAGACTGACACTGGTAGGGGCGTTGATCCTGCTGCTGGCAGCCTGTTCCGGGGGGATGACCCGGGTTGAGAGCGATCTTGGTATTGAAGATGCACCTGATTGGGTCAATGAAGGGACTCAGGTGCTTGATGATCAGGGCGGGCGATTGTTCCATGGGATTGGTTCGGCACCCCCTATGGGTGATGATTCACTTCAGCGTTCAACCGCTGATGAGCGTGCGCGAGCGGCTTTGGCTCGCGTTCTTGGTTCTTATATGGATGTCGTCAGTTCGGATTATGTGGCGACCGACGGTGCTGGCAAGGAAGTTGCCAATGAGCAGAGTTTTTCCCGCCAAATCAAGAATATCACCCGCCGGAATCTGGTCGGGGCAAAGATTATTGGCCGTTGGCGCAATCCGGCCAATGGTGATGTCTGGTCATTGGCAGAGCTGGATCTTGAGCGTTTGAAGGCGACTTTGGCGGGTGACAAGGCAATGGACTCCGGGTTTCAGGATTACTTTGCCAAACATGGCAAGGATATCTTTGATCGCATGCGGGAGAGTCAACAATGAGTAAATTGTGGTCGCTGTCGGGGCATCTAGCACTGCTGCTGTTATTGCTGCTTCTGGGGGCGTGCGCGACCAAGGTTGAGCGTATCGGTATTGATGAAGTTCACGATCTGAGCGGGCGCTGGAATGACATCGATTCACAGATGGTTTCACGCGAGATGATCGGCGATATTCTCAAGCAGCGATGGCTCAGTCGTTATCAGGCCAGCCATGACCAGCCACCGGCAGTGATTGTCGGTGAGATTCGTAATCTTAGCCATGAACATATCAATCTGAACACCTTTGTTGCTGATATCGAGCGAGAACTGATTAATTCGGGGGACGTTGAATTCGTGGCTGCGGCCAGTGAGCGTGGAGAGGTGCGTGGTGAACGACGCGATCAGGATCTCAATGCGACAGAGGGGACGCGCAATGCTGCCGGTCAGGAAATAGGCGCCGATTTTATGCTCCAGGGGCGTATTAATACGATTATTGATCAGGAAGGCGATACTTCAGTCAAGTATTACCAGGTTGATCTGACCCTGATTTCGATGGCTGATAATCGCAAGGTCTGGGTCGGTCAGAAGAAGATCAAGAAGCTCGTCGAGAAAGGCGCCTTCAGATTCTGACGGCGGCGGCCCGGGGATGACCGCGTTGATCTGCTTGACAGGCAGCGGTGATGTCCGCCGCTGGGGCTTTTTGCTGCTCTTTTTTGTCCTCTCCGTTGGCGGTTGTGCCAGCCATAGTCAGGCCTTGCTGAAGGTTAAGGCGCAACTGGTAGCGCAACAGCCAGAAGTGGCTCTGGCGACGCTGGAAGAGCTTGGCGACGATGATCTTCCCTATCTGCTCGATCGTGCCATGTTATTGCGGATGAGCGGGCGTTATGCCGACAGTAATCGCGTCTTTGAACAGGGCAAGCAGCTTGCTGATTCTCTTGCTGCCCTGAGTCTGCGTGAGCAGGCCGGGGCCTTGGTCATCAATGATACCGTCCGTGCCTATTCCGGCGAGGCCTTTGAACTCGTCTTGTTACATCTCTACGAAGCGCTTAATTATCTGCAGCTCGGTCAATTTGATGAGGCCCGCGTCGAGGCCTTGCAGGTGAATCTTCGTTTAGCCGCATTGGCAGATGATGAGGAGGATTTGAGCGAGCGTCAGCGATACCGTGATGATGCCTTGGCGCACTATCTGGCCGCCGTGGTCTTTGAGGTGACCGCCGACTGGAGTGATGCCCTGATTGCCTATCGCCGGGCCTATGACGTTTACCGTCAGTATCAAAAGTTGTTTGCTGTGCCTCCGCCTTTGTCACTAAAGCTGGCCTTGTTACGACTGACCCAATATATGGGTTTGACAGAGGAGCTGCGACGTTATCAGCAGCGTTTTGCTATTCAACATTGGCCCAGTCAGCGTGAATATCGTGCGCAAGCGGATCTTCTCTTCCTGTTACACAATGGTCTGGTGCCTGCAAAGCAGGAGTCGTTTGTCTATCATTTTTCACCCGAGGCAAAGCAAATGGTACGTATTGCCTTGCCCTATTATGAAAAAACCCGGCCCGCGATTGCCTTTGCCCGCTTGCGCATTCCGGGTTTTGCCGCCGTGAAAAGTGAAGTTGTTGAGGATATTGGTGCTATTGCCCGTCAGACACTGGCCGAGAATTTGCCCGTTATCCTGGTCAGGGCAATGGCAAGGGCCGTCATTAAATGGAAGGCTGCACACGAATTAGGCAAGGAACAGGGCGATATGGCGGCATTGGTGGCCAATATAGCCGGTCTGGTGACTGAGCGTGCGGATACCCGTAATTGGTTGACGCTGCCGGAGCAGATACAAATGGCACGTCTATTATTGCCCGCAGGCGAATATGATCTGACGATCGAATTGCTTGATCGTCAGGGCGGCATTGTCCATAGTGAGACGAGGGCCGTGGTGATGACGGCAGGGCGGCCGCTTTTTCTGGAAATGTATTGGGCGAGCCAGTCGGTGACAGACAGTGGAGGTAGGTGAGATGACGAAACAACCGTGTCGTCCATTGAAGGCGAGAGGCTTCGTACTCTATGCCATCGGCATGTTCAGTTTATTGCTGACAGCTTGTGCGACGGATGGCGGCTCTGTGCATGCCGGTCAGCCGCTCTGGGTCAGTGATCAGGAGGCTGCCTATCCCGCGGCAAATTATTTGCTTGGGACGGGCCAGGCTGAAGATCCGGCAACAGCAAAGGATCGTGCCCGTGCTGATCTGGCCAAGGTGTTCAGCATTGCGATTGAGGCGCAGGCTGAGGACTCAACGGTTATTCACCAGGATGACAGCGGCAATCGACGACAGATGACTGTCCGCCGGCAGATTCAAACGCGTACCAAACAGGTCCTCGAAGGTGTTGAAATTGCCGCCCTCTGGTTTGATCCCGAGAACAAGCGCTACCATGCACTGGCTTTGTTACGACGTGGCCGCACAGGGCGTACTTTGACAGCGCAAATCACTCCCCTGGACAGGCAAACGGCTGTCTATCTCAAGCAGGCAGAGGCGGCAACAGAGGTCTTGCCACGGCTGGCCTACCTTGCCCGGGCTGTGAATCTTCAGCAGCAGAGAGCCGCTTTGCAGCAGTTATTGCGCGTTGTTGATGTCAGTGGCCGTGGTGTCACTCCGCGTTGGTCTATGCCGGCATTATTGGCCGCACTGGACGAGAGCTTTGCGCGTCTGCGGGTGCGTCCTGAGGCGCATGTCTGTGGTGATGATGACCCGGCCAATCTGTTGCAGGCGCTGCGCGGGGCAATAGCCGCTGCCGGATTGAAGACGGATGAGCAAGGGGCTCTGTTTGCCCTTCATGCACAGCTATCTCTCGATGACCTGAGACAGCGTCAGGGTTGGTATTGGTTGCGCGGACGCTTGCAGGTGCTTCTGATGGATGCAGCCGGTGAGCATGTCTATGGCCAACATCGTTGGCCAATCAAACAATCAGCGACCGAGGCGGCTGTTGTTGAGCGGCGAGTGATGGATCAAGTGAATGCGATTCTGAAAAAAGAGTTGCGTACCACTCTGCAGGCCTTTGCGGTCTCATCCGTCGCCACTGGCGCGACTGCGCCAGCCGTTCGCGGTTCGTTGCCAGAAGCCTTGACCTGCGCCGGTGGATAAGAGCCAGTCAGTACTGGCAAAGTGCTTTTTGTTGGGTGATTATTTCCATACAGAGTCTGACTGTTAACGTTTGCCGGTCAATTCAGGTATATTACCCCGTTTGATCTTCGGTCGATGGTTGGACTGGCAAGGGTGAATATGGCAAAGCAGACTCCTCTTTATCAAGCGCATGTTGATATGGCTGCGCGCATGGTTGATTTCGCTGGCTGGGATATGCCTCTCCATTACGGTTCTCAGCTTGATGAGCATCGGCAGGTGCGCGCAGATGCTGGTATGTTCGATGTTTCTCATATGGTTATTGTTGATTTCGAGGGCCATGCGGCGAAAGATTATTTACGTCATTTGTTGGCCAATGATGTCGCCCGTTTGCAGCAGGGGCAGGCTCTCTATAGCTGTATGCTGAACGAGAACGCGGGCATTATCGATGATTTGATCGTTTATCAGCGCGGAACCAGGGGTTACCGGGTCGTCGTCAATGCGGCTACCCGTGACAAGGATCTGGCCTGGATGCGCAAACAGCTGCCTGCTCACGGGGTGGTCCTTCAGGAACGGGAAGACTTGGCTATGATCGCCGTCCAGGGGCCGCACGCACGGGCATGTGTGCATACTGTTCTTGGTCATGAGCCGGCTGCTCAGCTGGCCGAACTGAAGCCTTTTTTTGCCACTGATATTGGCGAATTATTTATTGCCCGGACAGGGTATACCGGTGAAGATGGCTACGAAATGATGGTTCCTGCGGCGCAGGCCACCGGGATTTGGCAGGCCTTGCATGCTGCAGGTGTTGCGCCGATCGGACTGGGAGCACGGGATACCTTGCGTCTTGAAGCGGGTATGTCCCTGTATGGTACGGATATGGATGAGAGTACCCATCCTCTCGAAAGTGCCCTTGGCTGGACAGTGGCCTGGGAGCCTGAGGAACGTGACTTTATTGGCCGGACTGTGCTGCAATCGGTGCGTGCGCGCAGTGATGGGCGTAAAATGGTTGGTCTTGTATTGACAGGAAAGGGTGTCCTGCGCGGTGGCCAGACTGTCTGCCTTCGTCAAGGTGAAGAAGTTGGCGTGATCACCAGTGGCAGTTTTTCGCCCGTTATCGGGCAGGGGATTGCGCTCGCTCGGGTTGAGGCGCGTCTGCTGGATGAAGGGACTGTTCTTATTCGTGGGCGTCAGCAAGCAGTAAAGCTTGTGCGGCCGCCCTTCGTTCGTCATGGTCAGGTTTGTTATCGCTAAACGCCCCTGGCAAAAAACGATTACCCTGTTGCCGGTCCTGGCGACCATCGACAGACGCATTATTTTTGAGACTATGAGGTGTGAATAAATGATGGACACTGCTGCAAACAGGAGATATACCGAGTCCCATGAATGGGTTGAAGACCTGGGTGATGGCCGCTTGCGGATAGGCATTACGGATCATGCCCAGGAAGCTCTCGGGGACATGGTTTATGTCGAGCTGCCAGAATTGGGTGCCGAGTATAAAAAAGGGGATCCCTGTGCTGTTGTCGAATCAGTCAAGGC
>JALWQD010000005.1:6749-9714 GCA_026994735.1 Gammaproteobacteria bacterium
GGCTGCGTCGGATGTCTATGCGCCCGTATCGGGAGAGGTTGTTGAAGTCAATGAACAACTGGCAGAATCACCTGACCTGGCTAATACTTCGCCATTTTCTGAAGGCTGGATTACAGTCATCAAGGCCGCTGATATGTCAGAGTATAATGCCTTGCTTGATGCTGTAGCCTATGCCGAGGTTGTTGCCGCTGAGGCGCATTGATCGTTTTTTGTCCTGACTAGCCGCGACTGAAGGTGCCTTGATGGCACCAGGAAATTGTGATGCCTTTTATTCCCCATACTGAAGAAGAAGTACAGACCATGCTTGCGCGTATTGGTGCCGACAGCATTGAGGATCTGTTTGCCGAGATTCCTGCTGAGCTTCGCGCCGATGTCCCTGAAAGTATTCCTGCGGCGGTGAGCGAGCGTGAACTGCTGGGCGAATTGCGGCAGCGTGCTGCTGCTGATGACGGGATTAGCTGTTTTGCCGGTGCCGGTGCTTATGATCACTACATTCCGGCGGCCGTCTGGGAGCTGGCTTGTCGCGGTGAGTTTTATTCCGCTTATACGCCTTATCAGGCTGAGGCCAGCCAGGGTACGCTGCAGCTGATCTACGAATACCAGACGATGATGGCGCGCTTGACCGGGATGGATGTTTCCAATGCCTCGCTCTATGATGGCGCTTCGGCTTTGGCCGAGGCGGTGTTAATGGCTGTACGCGCTAACCGCAAGTCAAAGAGCAAGCGAATCATGATCCCGCGTACGGTTAATCCACGCTATCGCCAGGTCATTGAGGCGGTTGTCGGTAACCAGGGGATTACGGTCGAGACGCTTGATTATGATCCCGTAAGTGGGATTTGCGCAATTGATGGCTTGCCACAAGATGTGGGTGACCTGACCGCACTGGTGATTCCGCAGCCCAACTTTTTTGGTTGTCTTGAAGACGTCGATGCGCTCACCGATTGGGCGCATGCGCAAGGTGCCTTGGTGATTGCTGTTGTCAACCCGTTAGCCCTGGCGTTGTTGCGACCGCCGGGGCAATGGGGAACGGCGGCAGCAGATATCGCTTGCGGTGAAGGTCAGCCGCTTGGTATCCCGCTGTCATCAGGGGGGCCCTATTTTGGTTTTATCTGCTGCCAGCAGGCGCTTGTCAGGCAATTGCCCGGGCGTATTGTTGGACGTACAGTTGATCTTGAAGGCAAGACGGGTTTTACCTTGACGCTGCAGGCACGTGAGCAACATATTCGTCGTTCGCGAGCGACATCAAATATTTGCACGAATCAGGGTTTGATGGTGACAGCGGCGACGATCCATACGGCGATTATGGGCGACGAGGGTTTGTTGTCTGTGGCTCGGGCCAGTCACCAAAACCTCTGTCAGCTCAGTGCCCAGTTGACAGCTGTTACGGGCGTTGAGGGACCTTTTTCTGCGCCTGTTTTTCATGAACAGGTAATGCGCTTTCCGCGCGGTCAGGGTCAGCAGGTGTTTGATGCGCTCTGGCAGCAAGGCATTTTGGCTGGATATGCCCTTGCCGATGATTATCCAGAGCTAGCGGACTGTCTGCTGATTTGTACGACGGAACAACGGCAGGCTGATGAGATTCGGCGCTATGCTGAAATCGTTGCCGATGTTGTCAGTGAGGCCTAGAGGCGTGCCGATAACATTACGCGGGAAACCGGTTCAACTGTCAGGCAGGCTGCCTGTGCTGGCCGAAGCCGTGGCCAGTTTTAAGCTTATCAATACCGCTTTGCGTGAGCGGCTATTGCGCCATTATGCTTCGCAACGTCTGCTTATCAGTGTCGTGCCCAGTCTTGATACTTCTGTCTGTGCAGCCTCTACGCACCGTCTTAATCATCTCGCTGCAGAGCATCCGGAGCTGACGGTTTTGGTTGTTTCAGCCGATTTGCCCTTTGCGCAAAAACGTTTTTGTGAGGCCGAAGGCCTGTCGCATATTGAAACCCTGTCTATGATGCGGGATCGGCAGTTTGCCGAGGACTATGGCTTGTTGATTACAAGCGGGCCTTTGGCCGGGCTGGCGGCACGGGCGCTGCTGCTTGTCGATGGTGAAGGTCGGCTGGAATATATAGACCTCGTTAGTGAGGTGACCGAGGAGCCCGATTATGAGGCCCTGTTGCGGATCCTCGATAAAGGTAATGAAGCATCACCAGCAAGGGTGACCGGATGAGCGAAAAGACAATCTTTGAAAAATCCCGGCGAGGACGCGCCAGCCATAGTCAGTTTGTGCCCATGAGTGCTGATGTGGCGATTCCGGCCGCCATGCTGCGTCAGCAAGCGGCTGACCTGCCCGCCGTTTCGGAATTGCAGGCTGTACGTCACTATACGCGTTTGTCACAGAAGAACTTTTCTATTGACAGCCATTTTTACCCCCTGGGTTCTTGTACGATGAAATACAATCCGCGCGGAGCTAACCGACTGGCCATGTTGCCGGGGTTTCTTGGTCGTCATCCTTTGGCGCCCGTTGCCGGTAGTCAGGGAATTCTGGCTTGCCTCCATGATTTGCAGGAAATACTTCGCGATGTGACCGGCATGTCAGAGGTTTCGCTCAGTCCTATGGCCGGTGCCCAGGGTGAGTTTGCCGGGGTTGCCATGATCCGTGCTTACCATCAGGCGCGCGGTGATACAGCACGCGATGAAATTCTTGTTCCTGATGCGGCTCATGGTACCAATCCGGCATCCGCTGTCATGTGTGGTTACAAGGTCCGTGAAATTCCTACGGATGACCAGGGTGATGTCGACGTTGAGGCACTGCGCCAGGTTCTCGGTCCGCAAACAGCGGGTATTATGCTGACCAATCCATCGACATTGGGTGTCTTTGAACGCAATATTCTTGAGATTGCTGGCATGGTCCATGAATCCGGTGGTTTGCTCTATTATGATGGCGCCAATCTTAATGCCATTTTGGGTAAGGTGCGTCCGGGGGATATGGGTTTTGATGTGATTCATCTGAATTTGCACAAGACTTTTT
>JALWQD010000006.1 GCA_026994735.1 Gammaproteobacteria bacterium
GAAATGGGTTTGGTTTGACCACAGCAAGTCCAATCTTTATTGTCGGTATGCCGCGTTCTGGCACAACATTGGTTGAACAAATCCTTGCCAGTCATCCTGCTGTTGAAGGCGCGGGTGAGATTTTTGATTTACGTCAGGCGATCCTTGCCCATGGCCGGTTCCCTGACAGCGCCGCGAATATGGATACAGCAGCTTGCCGGCAAATGGCCAATGACTATCTGCGTCGTATTGAAGCCTATAATCCGCTTTCCTTGCCACGGATGACGGATAAAGATCCTTTTAACTTTGCTTATATAGGCATTATCCGGATGATCTTTCCGCAGGCGAAGGTGATTTGCTGCTGGCGTGATCCGATGGATACTTGCTTTTCCTGTTATCGCCAGTTTTTTCCCAATATCCAGCGTTTTGCCTATGATTTGGATGAGCTGGGGCAATTTTATGGTTTGTTTGCTGATTTGATGTTGCACTGGCAGAAAGTCCTACCGGGTTTTGTTCTTAATCTCTCCTATGAAAGTCTGGTTGCTGACCTCGAAGGACAGAGTCGTCGCTTGCTATCCTTCTGTGATTTGTCCTGGCAGGATGAATGCCTTCATTTTTATGAGAACCAACGCAGTGTGCGTACGGCCAGCGCAACCCAGGTACGGGAGCCGTTATTTACTCGTGGAGTGGGGCACTGGCAGCATTATCAGGCCTTTCTTGAACCGCTCCGTGCAGGTTTGCTAAAACAGCCTTTTGATAAAGGACACATTGATTATGGCAGATGATCGTATCGCTGCCATCCTGGCTCTGGTCACTGCCGGCAGGTTGGTCGATGCTCATAATTATTGTGTTGCCTGTCTGGCTAAGGATGATCGTCCGCAGTTGTTGTCATTACTGGGGCAATTGAAGGGACGTATGGGCCAGTTTCATGATGCAGAATGCTGTTTCCGGCAAGTCTTGAATGTTCACGCCGATGACGCGGTAAGCTGGTTTAACCTTGGCAAGGCATTAAGTATCCAAATGAAAAATGCGGATGCGATTGATGCCTATCGGCAGGCCGTGAGTTTGCTGCCATCATTTTCCGAAGCCTATTCGAATCTGGCTAATCTCTATGCCTTACACAGGCAGTGGTCATTAGCCGAAGAATGTTTTTTGCAGAGTCTGAAATACCCGCTGGCAAGGGAAGATCGTCGAATACATCTAACGCCAGCACCAGAAAATGCACCGGCACAGGTGATGAGTGCCTATCTCTTTCTTGAGAGTTACAACGTTCTCTGCGAGCCGGAGGAGATGCTGGCAGCCCACCGGCAATGGGAGAAGCGTTTTGGCGGTGCCGAGAAGGCGACGCGTTTTCCGCATAAGGTAGCGGAAGCGAGTGGCCGGAAGCTGCGTATTGGCTATGTTTCGGGAGATTTTCGCCAACATTCGGTGAGTTATTTTTTCGAGCCTATTCTAGCGGCTCATGCCCGGGAAAAGTTCGAGATTTATTGTTATGCGGAGGTTGCTTGTGGCGATGAGGTGACGGCTCGCCTGCAAGGGCTTGCTGATGGCTGGCGGCAGACAGTGGGACAGTCAGATGAAGCAGTGGCTGCCCAGATTGTTGCTGACGGCATCGATATTCTTGTTGATCTTGCCGGCCATACGGCCGGTAACCGTCTCGGCGTCTTTGCCTGGAAGCCGGCGCCGGTTCAGGTGAGTTATCTGGGTTATTTTACGACAACGGGACTGTCGACGATGGACTACTGGCTCAGTGATGAGCTGTTGACGCCGGTAGACAGCGTCGAACAGACGACGGAGACGATCTGGCGCTTACCGGGCTGCAGTCTCTGTTATACCCCCCCGGCAGAGGCGCCGGCGGTGGTTGAGCGGGGGCAGGATGAGGGTTTGGTGCTGGCCAGTTTTAATGATTTGAGCAAGGTTTCAGAGGCGGCGGTAAAGCTTTGGGCGGCGGTTCTGAAACGTCTGCCGACAGCGACATTAATGTTGAAGGCTCGGCAATTATCGGACGAAGGAGTGTGTGCGGATTTGCGATCGGCTTTTGCCGCCGAAGGGATTGCCGCGGAGCGGCTACGGCTGCTGGGAAGAACGGAGGATTTGGCGGCACATCTGGCATTATATGGTGAGGTCGATATAGCCCTTGATACGATTCCGCGTACGGGGGGTACGACGACGGCGGAAGCGTTGTGGATGGGGGTGCCGGTGGTGACATTGGCGGGGGAGCGTTATATCGAGCGGCTGAGTGCAACGATGCTCTCGGCGGCGGGTCTGGAAGATCTGGTCTGCGCTGACCGCGATGCCTATCTGTCAGCGGTTGAGCGCCTGGCAGAGGATGTATCCGGGCGTCGTCAGTTACGCCATGAATTACGGGCGCAGGTTGCGAACTCGGCGCTCTGCGATGCCTCCGGATTGACGGCGCGCATTGAGGATGCCTATCAGCAAATGTGGTCGC
>JALWQD010000007.1 GCA_026994735.1 Gammaproteobacteria bacterium
ACTGGCCTGCAAAGAAAAGGTGCGGGTGCCGCGCACGGTGTTGTTGGATGGCAGGGAAGATATGGAAGATCACCTTGCCGATCTGGGTTTCCCTCTGGTGCTCAAACCCAGGCGCTCGTATGCGGCTATCGGTGTACGTTTTATTCGCAACAAGTCGGAATTGGATAAATTTTTGGCGGAAGACCAGGGGGCAACTGACGGATCGATCATAGCTCAAGAGAAAATCGACGGTGAACTGCACGACGTAACTGGCTGCGCCCAAAATGGGCGGGTACTGTCCTTGCTTTCGCAGCGCCGCCTGAAAACCCTCTACGATTTCGGGGGCGGCGGTATCGTTAACATCACTACCGACGATACGGAACCGAAAGAATATGCGCGCCGCCTGATGGCGGCCATGCAATGGAATGGCGCTGTAGAATTCGACTTCATGAAAGATAAGGAGGGTCGATTCTACCTTATCGAGTGTAATCCAAAGATTTGGGGTACGACTTACTTGACGGTTGCTGCAGGGATGAATGTTCCTCAGCAAACTGTCGATGTTTTCACAAGTGACGCTCCCGTACAGCCGGTTTCTGGATATGAGGTCGGTCTTCTCTATCGTTGGCTGTTTCCGGAGTGTGTTTTCAGTTGGCTGCAAAAGCCCAGGACACCTAGCCTGATTTATCGTCGTCTTCGTCAGACATTCCAGCGCGCCGGCGCTTCAAGGATCATGAACAACCTGGAATGGAGCGACCTGCGACATCTGCTCGGAATTATCTTCGATAGAGCACAACTGTGAATGTCCTCGATCAGAACGCCAGGTGCAAGAGATGTCCGGGAAACTAGTGCAATTGTTGGAACGCAAATTACATATTGGAGAGACATCATGAAACCGAAAGTGGTCGCAGTAAGTGCCAGCCTGAGGAACGCGCGATGGGGCAGAGGTACGCAGGATCTCGTGGACCAGATTCGGCGTATTGAGAATGAAGCCGATCTGTTTCGGTTCGTGACCGAACAGGGACGGGTCCACTATCAACAATTCATAGATTCAGGTAGGGCTGAAGGTCTTCCGTTCGACGAACTGTACAAGAACCTGCGTCGAAAGTTCGGAGGGAGCGGACTGTGCAACTCCGAAATCGGAATGACGGCCGGCCTATGGGGTGCATTGAGCAAGGGTTGCGATATCGATTATATCCCTTTGTCCAGTTATTTCGGGCCGACCGGGCAAGGCAAGGATCTCGGCGAACTCAAGCACAGGCTGATGGAGGCCGATGGCGTCCTCCTTTGTACGCCGGTGTATTTTGGGGACCGCAGCTCCTTGGCCAGTGATTTCATAGAGTTCGTCAGGAGAGACACAGAACTCCGGGACTTTATGGAGGGCAAGCCCTTCGCCGGCATCGTCGTTGGCGCGAAACGCAACGGCGGCCAGGAGACCACGCTGGTCTACCAGATGATGGAAATGACCTCTCTTGGCATGTTGGGTTTGGGCAATGATTCGGACACGACGGCGCAATATGGCGGAACTATCGTTGCAGGGGATGTCGGAGAGGCATGCGGTGACGAGTACGGGTTACGTACGGCAATCGGTGCCGGCAAACGATTGGGCAGGATAGTCATGGAATGTTCGCTGGCCGAGAACGGGCGTCTGGCCGACAGTCTCAAGACAATGTTCTGGATCCTTCAGGATGTCCCCGATGGGATCGCACGCAAACTGGTCGATGATCTGATTCGGGAGGCAGGAGATGGAATTTCCGCGCGGGTCTTGGAGCTTCAGGACAGCAGCGTGGGACGCTGCATTGCTTGCGATATATGCCCTGTGCAGGTGGGGCCGGATGCAGACTACCGCTGTATAATCAGGACGAAGAGGGATCCATTTCCCGATATGCACGAATCGTTTCTCGATAATGACTTGATTGTTCCGGTCGTGTATTCCCCCAGGGATCGGTCACAGATACGAACGATGTATCAGCGCTTTATTGAAAGGACTCGTTATCTAAGGCGCGGCGACTATTTGTTTACGGATGTATCGGTCATGCCGTTGGTTGTTGAAGAGCTTGGCGCAGGGGAAAACATGCATATTCGTTTGGCGACATCTCTGGTACGGCATCATACGGTGATGTTGAAACCGAACATTGCCTATCTTCAGAGCGGGAAGCTGCTCAACAAGGATGAGGTGCTATCCAACTGGCACAGGGCTCGTAAACAGGCGCGGCAGATCACAATCGGCCGGTTGTCGGCATTGTCGAGGCAACCTGACGTGGTTAGCTACAACCCGGTTGGCTACATTCTGTCAGCGGCACGCGACAAGGAGCTGTCGGTCCAGGAGCGACGCCGCCTTCTTCAAGAGGATCGTTCGGTGCGTCAGAAACGAGATGTGTATGAGAGGCTGATAACCGAATGACAGGCAGGATAAAATCCGTTGAACTCCTGGTTGCAGATGTCCCTCTGAAGCGCCCCTATGTTCTTTCATTTGGAACCATCCATGCCGTATCCAGCATAGTAGTCTGCATCCATACCGCTGACGGCGTTGGATTCGGTGAAGCAGTACCTTTGCCAGGATACTCGGAAGAAACAAAGGAGTCTATCATCAAGGGGTTGGGTGGTATTCTTGCAAAGCTACCTGGACTTTTGCTGGAAGATATTCACTCACTGGCAAAAAGGACCTTGGCCGGATCGCCGTTTGCAGCCTCAGCTTTGCTGGCAGCCAAGGAGATGGCAGCTGGTGAATTGCAACCACCAAATCAATTGCACGTTCCACTGCTGGCTACAGTTTCTGCATCACGTGAACCAGAAGCTCTCGTCAAGCGCATCAGGGCGCTGTGTGGTCGCGGATTCCGAACAATCAAACTCAAGGTGGGCCGGGATTTTCAGGCGGATATCGCTACGCTCCGCTTATTATTGACTGAGATGCCGGCAGGGGTACGCCTTCGGATTGATGCCAATCAGGGCTATTCCATGAGTGAAGCACAAGCTGTCACCGATCTGATCGGCCAATATCCAAATCATGCTGTGGAACTCGTTGAGCAGCCTTTTGGTACCGATGACAAATCTTGGGCCATGCTCAAATCACTTTCCAAGGTTTCCGGAAATGTTCCCTTGATGCTCGACGAATCCATCGTCTGCGAATCCGATATCGAAAAGGCTGCTGACTGCGGTGCCGAATACGTAAAACTCAAATTATTCAAACAGGGGGGCGTCTCCGATCTGCTCCGCCTGGCTGAAATGGCCCGGCGATTCGGGCTTAAAGTGGTGATTGGAAATGGGGTATCGACGGAAATAGGCAATGTGATGGAAGGCATCGCATATTGCTCCGGAGAACTATTTTGCGGCGCTTCGGAAGGAAATGGATTTGAAAAACTTGTATCACATGTCATGGATCCGGAACCAGTGGTGGACAACGGCTGTATGGTTTGGAATGCACCATGTGACGGTTCCATCGGACACCTACGTACGGATCGTTACCAACAGATATCCAGGTTCACCGGATGATAGCGAATGGGAACTATCGTAGCAGCGGCATACATGTGGGAGTAAATCAGCAGTGTGCGGGATTTTCGGATTGGTATTGGGCAAAGAAACAGGGCTTTCAGTGACCGCGGTACAGCGCATCGTGAATACCTTGTTTCTATTGTCCGAGTCGCGCGGGAAGGAGGCTGCCGGACTGGCTGTTGCCTGTGGGGATGAGATACAGGTCCTTAAGCAGCCTTTGCCAGCAAGCAAACTTATTCGTACATCCTCTTACAAACAGTTTTGGCGATCAGTCAGTAACAATCATTTCAAGGGCATGCCGATGGCCATCATAGGCCATTCAAGGCTGGTGACCAACGGACTTCAGGGGATCGCGTCGAACAATCAGCCGGTTGTCAAAAACGGAATCGTGGGTGTGCACAACGGCATCATCGTCAACGAATCTGTATTGTGGCAACGTTATGCTGCGATTCAGCGGCAGTCCGAGGTGGATACCGAGATTATACTTGGCCTGGTGCGCCACTTTATGGACCGGGGAGAAAGCCTGGTATCGGCTCTGGTACGCACATACGGAGAAATCGAAGGTGCTGCTTCCGTAGGACTTCTGTTCGATGATCTACCTGTACTTGCCTTGGCGACCAACACTGGGTCACTGTACAGCACCGTGCCGGGCAAGATCAGAGCGCATGTTTTCAGCTCCGAACGCCACATTTTGGAACAGTTCATAAAAAAGATAGGCCGCCAACACGGCTTTGGTGACTGCACCATCGCGCAACTCAAGCCGGGATGCGGATTGCTCGTGGAGATAGACGGCGCAGACGTCACGGAATTCTCTCTCTGTGAGAAGGAAGGGCGCCATAGTATCGCGGTCTGCGCGCCAAGACGCCGTCTGGTTGACTTTTCAATGGCAGATGAACAACGGCGGCGCGAGATACGCCGTTGTACACGTTGCATTCTGCCCGAAACCTTCCCCATGATCGAATTCGATGAACAGGGGGTATGCAACATTTGCAGGGAGTATCAGCCGGCCGAAATAAAGGGTCGTGAAGCGCTAGAGGCGCTAGTCGCACCATACAGAAGCAGGGACAGCAGTCCGGACTGTATCGTTGCGCTCAGCGGCGGGCGTGACAGTTCCTATCTCCTACATTATGTAAAAAAAGAGCTTGGTCTCAACCCGGTCGCCTATTCTTATGATTGGGGCATGGTCACCGATTTAGCCCGTAGGAACCAGTCCCGACTCACCGGTAAGCTGGGTGTGGAGCACATCATTATATCTGCGGATATCAAGCAGAAGCGCAAAAACATTCAGCGAAACGTGAACGCATGGCTGCGCCGTCCCTCATTGGGCATGATCCCACTGTTCATGGCGGGCGACAAGCAGTACTTTTACCATTTAGAGCAACTGCGCCGACAGTTCGGCGTCAAGCTTGCCTTTCTTGGGGGCAATCCGCTTGAGAAGACAGGCTTCAAAACAGGCTTTGCAGGCGTTCGTGAAAACGCAGGTGGCCGAACTTACGACATATCAGCACTCAGAAAACTGCAGATCGCGCTTTATTATGCGGGACAGTTCATCCAGAACCCAGCATATCTCAACCGCTCACTGCTGGACACCCTCCACGCATTCTATTCGTCATATGTGATGCGGCACGATTTTGTGTGGCTTTTCCGGTACATACGCTGGGACGAAGACGAAATCGATCGGGTGCTTCGCGAAGAGTACGACTGGGAAGTCGCTGCGGATACGGATACCACTTGGCGGATCGGTGATGGGACCGCCGCTTTCTATAACTATATCTATTACACCGTGGCAGGGTTTACGGAGAATGATGCTCTGCGGAGCAACCAGATACGTGAAGGCATGTTGACACGCGAAGAGGCGATGAAGATCGTCGTAAGGGATAACAAGCCCAGGTACGATGCAATGCGGGAGTATGCATATCTGGTCGGATTCGACTTGGATGAGGCCTTATATGTGATAAATGCTATGCCTAAATTGTATTAGCTCTTAGCAACTCTGACCATGTGGTTATATAAATCCTGGCTGATTATCTGAAAACTAGCATGGTGTTTGCGCCATTGACATGCAGATGAATCTACCAGAAGGGGATTGCTGTGAAAAGGGAAACGTATATCCTACCTTTAGTAATTTTCTTGTATATCACCATACCTTTGGTATGGATCGCAGTGTATGCGTCCGCTGATAATCCATTAATGTCGAGTAATACTAATGGTTTGGAAGAAAGAAAACTGCTAAATGAAGAATTAAAAAGATTACGAAAACGACTGCATGATGTTGAATCAAACCCTATACGACGGGGTGCTATTGCGATTCAAGAGCTCAGTCAAAGCGCAAAAGCGCTAGAAATGATAGAACTCGATTTGCCCAATGGAATAGTTGATGTTTCTAGGGGAACAATCTTGACGGGGAATGAGAAAACTTGGGAAGAAATTCGCCAACGTATAGAAAATCGATATCAAACACTAAAAGAAGAGCTAAATAAAATATGGGGCTTTAGGGATGAGCTTCAACGTGCGATATTTTACACGGCTGCCGTGGCAAACATGTGGCGAATTGGAGATCCAAAATATGGGGGAGGAGTGAGAGGGTTTTATAAGCGCAATTATGGCGGGAGACTGGTCCCGGTTAACGCTTATATACAAAGTAAAGAAGCTGAATGTAATGATTTTGCAATTATGCTTTACATGATGCTCAAATTAGCCGGCTACAAGGCGCGGCATGTAGGTACAAAGGACCATATATATGTAGAGGTGATAGTAAATGGCCTGTCATATGTAATGGATGCGATGTATGGGGTAATTACGCAGATGACAAATCAGGAGTTCCTGAAGCAAGGGAAAAGGAAATCAGTATACTTTCTGATTCCGTATGGCGCGAGCAGGCGATGGTCACAAACGTACCGGGAAAAAGGTGCGGCAATGCGCAACCTATATTTGTTGACACGGGGCAGAATTGAATTCAAACCATCTAAAGATTATTCGCATTGGGATCGGTTTTCATTATGGAGGAAACTAAATGCAATCGAGATGGACGGGAATATCCAAGGTCTGGGGTAAAATAGCAAACGCAGCTATGTCAAGCGCATAGGCCAAGCTTATTTTATGTGAGCGGATGAAAATGCCTAATATTTAAGATGCGGGTATGCTGGTGAATATCATTGAGACCTTGGGCAGCCTTTTAAACGTTGTCATTACCCTAACCGTATTTTTTATCGCGAGCATAATCATATTTTTATCCATTGTTCGAATGACAAATATTACGAAAGAACAAATTATTCCAACTTTTCTCCTCGTCCAAGGTACGGGTCCTGTAATTATTTCCTGGTTGGTTATATGGTTTATCCGCATTTTTCCCGGTCAGGAGCGATGGGTGTATGTAGCCACGACATTCGGGGCACTTGTCGTTCTAGCCTGCTATGCTTGGCCGGTTCGTAATATCTTGTTTTATTGTACAAAAGAAATCGGTAGCTGCATATCCAATAGTCGCAATTGGAGGACGTTCGAAAAGTTCCTTGGAGTTTCCGTTCTGGCAATACTCGTTCTGCTCGCTGTCATTGCGGCGTTACGCCCGGTCACTGAGAACGACGCCCTGCAATACATCATTGTATCCAGCATGATTTTTGACCGAGCCGATCTGTCATTCTATCCGCTGGTCGAACCGGATCCGGAGACGGGATTCTACGCGCTATCTAGCCATCCACTCGGCTTTATGGGGATTTACGTTTGGATTTTTCTTCTATCGGGTAATGCGACTGAGCTTTCATTAATCAAGTTGGTGGCACCTGCATATGTTTGTTTCACGGTGCTTGCTATATATGCGTTTCTCTGGAAGCAACCGCGATTAATCAGTCATTCGGCCTGCTGGCTGATACTTACTACCGGCATCTACTACACCCAAGCCACCCAGCTAAGTATAGATTCCTTCAGAATCTATTTGTTTTTTGTTGCTTTTGTGTTTGTGGTATGGTTGCTTCAACGCAAGATCGAATGGTCTGGCAATTCTTCCGCAGTATTGGGACTGTTCGCCGGTCTTAGCATGTATGCGCATTCCCTTGGCTTGATCCTGACGCTGCCCTTGATCCTACCGCTGCTGATGCTTGCACCCAGGATGGTACTTGCGGACAAGCTGCGTCATATGGCGATCGTCGCCGGCATGGCCATACTCGTAGGCGGCTACCGCCTGGCAGCTAACCTCGTCGAATTCGGCGTGCCGGTCTATGACTTCATTCCCGTGTATGATCTTCCATCCATCCGATATGCAGAACATGTTTGGTATCAAAGACATATCCTTTCCACCGCGGAGCAGTGGATCTACGGGATGTTGCAAGGATTCACGAATCCGTTAATGTTCGGTGCCGCACACTGGCTGATGCTTTTATTTCCGATCATCTGGCTAGCGCGCCGGTGGTTCAATGTATCACTGCCGGACAGATTGGAAGCCATGGCGTTGATTGCCGTTGTCCTCATGTTCTATGGTGCCGTTTCCATTACGCTGCTGTTGGGCATGCACGGGTTGGCGTCCGGCAGCCGCTACATGATGTCGGTTCTACCGATCGTCGCTACCATGGGGGGATATATCCTGGGCGCATGGGGCAAGCGTAATGTGGCGCTATCTCGGTAGGCTAGCCGCTTTCTTGCTTTGGTTGATGCTGGGGCTTCCGATCCTCGACTACAGCCTGTCCCAGATTACAAAAATCGCATCGCCGCCAGCACTCTCCCTTGGTGGGCGCACGGCGTCAGTGGTTTGGTGGAGCGGGCGGTACGCAGTCATCGACTTTGCTAACCGTGTACTTCCGAACGAGGCGCTGATTCTTTCGTTTCGCCAGAACGACAGCGTTTTTTACGGAAGACATCGAATACTGCGCCATCTCGATCCACGCATGATGCCTGTCTACAAGGCAAAGGACGTCACAGAGGCTTACCAGGCACTCCGGGCACTCGGTGTGGACTATATATTCGTGCCGTCCTACGTGCCGGTTACCATTAGCAATAGCGCCCTGGCTGACCTTCTGTCCGATCCTAAATATGTGCACATAGTTTACCAACGTGAGGGGGCACGACTACTGAGACTGTTTCACCCGAACGAAATCCGGAGCTACGGGAAGCAAACGGTGTTCTCGTGCGATAGCCTATGGACCAGGGTTAGCATGAAGGGACATGGAGTGGTTCACGGCGCCGAATTGTCGTCTACCGAGCGGAATGTGACCTTCTATTCCGGTTCGAGTGCATTAAGCCGTCCTCCACCAACACCGACATACCTGGAGGGGGGGCGTACGTACAGATTTCGAGCAAAGGCACGATTCCGGGGTTGGATCGATGTTTACCTGGTCACCTATCCTGACTCGGGCGGCTTCAAGAAACACTTGTTGTGGCAATCGATAGGAACCGGGCGGGAGCGTAGACTCTCAGGTATGATTCATATCGCCAAGGGTGGGCCGTATCGTTTGCTGTTAGAGGTCTCGTCCCGGGCTGGCGTCGAAATCCGTGACGTTGTTTTGGAACGAATCGACATCGGCACCGCATATGCCGAAGCAGCCATTCCAGGTATATCAGAGTGCATGCTACATTGGGTAACGGGAGGTGCCGGCTGTCCCGAACATGAAAAGGCCAGAGAGGCCGGCGTGATTGCGGTTTCAGGCCCCGGTAATCCGGCATTCCCGCCCAGCGCCTACGGTGCAGTATGGCCGGAGGGGCCGTTGGCATACAACGGCGTCTACGAGGCGGAAGTGGAGGGATACGGAAAGGGTGATCTCGATATATCCATCATCGGTTATCGTATGGACGGGACGTCGGAGCAATGGTTGGTCGAGCAGGTGTCTCTGCCCGGTGGCAAAATCCACTGGAAGCGGTACTTGTTTCTGCCAGCCGGTTATTCTGAATTCAGGGTGGTGTGGAGCATTCCGCAGAAGCAAGGCCGTATCTCCAGTATTTACCATAGGCTGATCGCCTTCCTGGTCAAACGGGTGTGGGTAGACCAGTCGCTGTATAAGCCTGGAGAGTTGAAATTGACTACGCCATTGCACATACGTTATGTGGGGCTGCTGGGTTTAAGGATGAATAACCTGAGATGCATTAATAGGACTCCCAGCGACAGCGCTGTATTGTGCGAGGGCATTGAGTGATCAAACGTACCAAATTTACCAGAGACGTTTCTTGGAATCTCTTTGCATTCGCAGTAATGGCTGTAACCGCTGCAGCCATTAACGTATTGATAGGAAGGTTCTATGGGCCGGAAGCG
>JALWQD010000008.1 GCA_026994735.1 Gammaproteobacteria bacterium
CAAGGTACTGGTGCCAACAGAAAAGGTGCTACTGACACAGGCACAAGTACCCAGCCGCCAGCATCAACAAATCCTGCAAGCCTTACCTTACCAGCTCGAAGAAAAAATCATCGGCGACATTGATGCGCAACACTTTGCCATCGGCAAACGCGAAGATAACGGCCAGATCCACGCTGCTGTCTGCCATATTGAAGATATGCAGCAATGGCTCGAAACGCTGCGTCAAAACAGCCTTGAACCGTCGTTGCTCTGCCCCGATGTTCTCGCCTTGCCGTGGCAAACAGGGCACTGGTCAGCCTGCGCCTGCCAGGGTCGGGTACTTGTCAGGACAGGCCAGGAGAGTGGCTTCAGTTGTGAAATCGAAAACCTGCCTTTTTATCTTGAACAGATAAGCACTGGCGAGCGACCACAACAAATTCTCTGGCACGTCTGCAAGGACAGTCAAGCAGCCGATGGACTGTCACTGACAATAGCGATCAAGGCCGTTGTCCATGAACAGTCGTTGATTGAGTTAATGGCCAGCGAATTAAGGCAGCATGCGCCACTGAACCTGTTGCAAGGTTTGTTCAGTCGCCACCGCCATCTTGAACGCATCTGGCAGGCAGCCCGCCCCTCTTTTCTACTGCTGCTGCTGCTCATCGTTACACTCTTTGTCAGTGCTATCAGCCGGGTCTATCAACTCGACAAACAGAAAACGCTGCTCAGCCAGCAGATCGAAGCGATTTATCGACAAACCTTTCCGCAAGACAAACGTATTGTCGACCCGCGTATACAGGCGCAGCGTCACCTCAAGGCGCTCCGTGAAGGTAACCACAGAAACAGCAATACACAGTTACTCGACCTGCTACGACGAACATCGCCAGTGCTTGCCAGCACATCAGGTTTGCGCTTGAAACGCCTGACATATCATAACGAAGTACTCTCGCTGCGCCTGGATATTCCAACGCTGGCCGCCATCGATGGTCTGAAGAAAAAACTGCTTGCACAAGGCGCTGTTGATGTCCGCATTATTGCCGCAACCGCAGAACAGGGGCGTGTCACGGCGACGCTTGAATTACGCCCACAAAATAATCGCTCCGGGACAAGCATATGATGCAACAGTTACTGGCTGAAAGATCACCCCGTGAACGCCTGGTTCTGGCCCTTGCTGCTGGCTTAATCGGAATCCTGATCGTTTACGCACTCTTCTGGCAACCACTACAAAAACAGGGCGATGCGCTGGCAAAAGGAATCGTCCGCCAGCAAGCCCTCAAGCAGTGGCTGGAAGCTAGCCGCCAGGAGGTCATCCGGCTGCGTCAACAACAATCACCCGCCAATACACGAACAGGTGATGGCCGCTCATTACTGGCCATTGTTGATCAAACCGCTCGCCAGGCCGGACTGGGTGGGCAACTGCGCCGTGTCGCCCCCGATGGCAAGGAGGGTGTCCGCCTGCGTTTTGAAGCGGTTCCTTTTGATAAATTTATCCAATGGCTCGAAGACTTGCTCAGCAGCCAGAATATCGCCATTGAATCAACAGCAATCGATAACCGTGATGAAACGGGACTCGTTGATGTCAGGCTCAGCCTGCGCGGCCAGGCAGGTGTATGAAAATATCAAAAGTACAGATCACCCTCTTCGCTGTCAGTATCTATCTCTGCGCTTTAATACTGACACTGCCCGCCAGACAGGCCTACGGCTGGCTCATACAGTCGCTGCCTCAAAGCGTCAGGATACTGCGCCTTGATCATATCTCCGGCAGCCTCTGGCGGGGGCAGGCACAGCAAGCGCTCATTGGCGGCAATCACTGGCAACAATTGCACTGGCAATACCAGCCCAGCAAACTGTTAACCGGCCAACTCGGACTCTTTATCCGCGCCAAAAAACAACAGTTGTCAATTGCCGCAGAATTGCGGCAAGGATTGACTGATCTCGGTCCCGATCAAACATTGACAGTGAATGACTTGCAGTTGACAAGCCGCCTCGCCGAGCAACCCCTGGCCAGTCTTATCCCGCTGGCAGCCAATGGGCAATTATCCATCCATCTCGATGAGCTTGTTATCAAGCCGTCAAAACAACCCTTGATCGTTGATCGGATAAACGGCCAGGTTGATATCACAGGGCTGCAATTGACACTAACCAACCGTCCTCAGCTGATCGGCGATATCAGCCTGACCATCAGCACGGATGCCAATGGCCGCATCAACTGTCAATGGCATGATAGCGGCACCGGCCCTCTTGCCGTCAGTGGCACAATGCTGATCGGAAAAAATGGCAAATACACGCTCAACAGCGAATTGAAAGTACGTGATATGAGCCAGAGCGGCCTGTTGCAAACAGTCCGTCTGCTCGGGACACCGGGGCCGGACGGTAGAATACGCATTGCCCGGCAGGGCGACCTCAGCCGTGACCTCGGCTGGGCACGGGCAATGCTAGGATCATGA
>JALWQD010000009.1 GCA_026994735.1 Gammaproteobacteria bacterium
TCTCTGTCGATGGCACGTACACGAACGCGAGCCGCACGAACAACCTGTTCATAGATGCCGGGCACAGAAAGACAGCCCTCTTCCATCTGTTCTTCATCTTCACTGGCAATGACTTCCGGGTTTACCAAGGCCAAAGGCGTATTCTTCTCCTCACTGACATCAACAACAATGACACGCTTGCTGACATTCACCTGAGGTGCCGCCAGACCGACACCGGGAGCATCGTACATTGTCTCCAGCATATCGTCGATCAGTCGTACGGTTGCAGCATCAACAGCAGCAACCGCTTTTGCCGGACGGCGCAAACGTTCATCCGGGTAATGTAATATCGTTAACAGGGCCATTTTTCTTCAATATCCAGTTAATTGTCATCGAGATCGGCTGGCTCACCACTATGCCGGCAAAATCTATCATAAGCACCGATAAAATGGCAGATTAGCCAAGGACTGAACAATCGCGTAAAACTGCCGATATAGGATCATAAGTAGACGATCATCGCCAGATAAAGATGGCTCAAACTGTCATTTTTCTCTTGCTGGTTTCCTGTTATCACTGAAAAAAGGTCTTGCAATGCCCCTTACCAAGCGCCTGCTATGCCTCATCCTTGCCCTTATTGTCAGCTCACTGGCGATAGCCGATAATTTGCGCCTGCGCGCTGATCATCCAAATCGCTATATTGTCCAGAAGGGCGACACCCTCTGGGATATTTCGGGTCGTTTCCTTGAAGATCCATGGCGTTGGCCGGATATCTGGCAGGTAAACCCAGAAATTGATAACCCGCATCTGATTTTCCCCGGCGACATCATCGACCTTTATTATCGAAATGGCCGCCCTGAATTGCGTCTTCAACTCCACAGCCGTCCCCTGAAGAAACTGTCCCCAAGCGGCCGTATCAGTCAACTACCGATGGCCATTACAACCCTGCCTGCCGATACCATTCGCCAATTCCTGAAAAGACCACGCATCCTGACACGCGAAGAACTTGACCATTCAGCCTATATTGTCGCCAATGAGGGTGGCCACTTGATCAGCGCCACGGACCACAAGGTTTATGTGCGTGGAATCAAGAAAGATGATGGCCAGCGCTTTGTCGTCATTCATGAAGGCAAGACCTATCGCGACCCTGACGATGATGACCGTATTCTTGGGTATGAGGCCCTTACTGTCGCCGATGGTCAGCTACAGGCAAAGGGGGATCCTGCGGTTATCTACCTGACCAAGTCAACCCGCGAAGTCCTCATCGATGACCGTGTTTTAGCAGCCGATGACAGCCAGGATATCCTCCCTTACTTTACGCCCCATGCGCCTGCAAGCACTATCAAGGGTGAAATACTCGCTGTCCTCGATGGCATTTCCCGTATCGGGCAATACAATACAGTGGTCATTGATAAAGGACTGAAGGATGGTATGGATGCCGGCATGGTACTGGCCATCTTCCAGACGGGTGAGACAATCGCTGACGCTCGTGATGACGCTGAGGGTGAAGTCAAGCTTCCGGATGAACGCGCCGGGACAATAATGATCGTACGCGCCTTTGAAAATCTCAGTTATGCGCTGGTCATGCGGGCAACACGCGACATGCAAATTGGTGATCAAATCAGAAACCCGTGACCATCGGCAAAGACTGGCAAAGTGACTGCAGAGCGCGCGGAAGTGCTGCCAAGCAAGAACTCATCGTTGGATCACACGGCATGCGCATTAAGCGGATCATGGCGGCCTTGCTGTGTTGACTTAATCACACAGCGACTGCGGCCAAAGCCCTTGTCAGTACCTGACGATAAAACCAGGCACTCGTTTAGAGAGCATTCAAGACTGCAAGCATTCTTTCCTCTGTCGGTATTGCGCCGCTGCGTACCAATAAAATAATCCCTTGCCCCGTCACCCGCGTATCAGGCTGGGGATTACAAACCGTTTGCCCTTGACTATCGACATAGGCCAATGGTGTACCACAACGGTCACGGATCATAGCGCAGGCAATCTCACTCCAGCTCTGTCCGTTCAGTGGCAGGTCATAACGCCGTGTATGGTCCCCCTCATAGACGAAAAGATTCTCAAGAATGGTTTCTGAGCCCGGAGCAACAAGCGCTCTGACAAGGATTTCCGGATAGGCACGTGATGGTCGCATAACCTGGTCTGCACCGGCCGCTAAAAAGCGTGTGCGATTCTCATCGGCTACACATTCGGCAATAATCGCCGCCTTCTTCACTCCGGATTCCTGCAAGCGGTGGAGAATATCAAAGGTGATCGCGTCTGAACTCTGTTCGTATTCTTCCTTACTGATAACAATAATTGCCCGTGCGGTTGCTGGCGATACCTGCTGAAGACTGGCAAAACTGTCAATGCTTCCATTGTGGTGCACCATGCCCAGATCACGGAGACTCTCTGGCAAGCCATCAGGGTATTCACGTGTCAGTAAAAGAATAGGCGTTTCGCAATACCCTTCATGCTGGCGTAACTGACCAACCAGACGTTGAAAGTATTCACTGCCACCGTGTGCCGGGGTATTAATAATGAGGATGTGCCCTTCCATATTCCATTCCCAGTTACCTTTCAACATGCGCTCACGCCGACCGCGCCTCATTTCAAAATACTCGCCGGCGAAATTGGCCAGAATAAAGATCCCGCCGACAAAAAGAAGGCTGACTGTTGCCACCCGCCCTGCCAGTGTCTGTGCTGACAAATCACCGTAACCAACCGTTGTCGCCGTGGTCAATGTCAACCAAATGGCATCCCCCAGCGAGAGACCTTCGAAAGACACCATTAGCGCTGTGTGCAAGAGAAGAATCGCTAACAGGTACAACAACGAGCGTAATGACAAACGTCCAATTTCCAGGCGGCCGAGATAGATGGCCCTGGATTTACGGCGATGCAAGAGACGGTCGAGGAGTATCACTTGTCCGGATTGCTCACCTGGGCGAACGCATAAAGGTCTTGCATCACTTTCCGCTTAATGGCCAATCTATCATCTTCTTCAAGATGATAATGTTGTGCCAGAGACTTAAAGTCATTTTCTGATAATGACACCGTTAACCGTGGTCTGACAGGCCTGCCGGCAACAGGCAGTTTAATAATTTCCCGGATCATATCGGATGGCGACAAGCCTTTGCGAATAGCTTCAAGACGAACAGCACGGGCAAGTTCTTCGCTGGTATCAAAGGCCATTTGTACAGCACGTATCGCACGCTCTGAAGCGGGCCAACGTTTTTTCAATGCTCTTTTCATCGCGCAGAGGCCGTCTGCCCTGCCGGCCACAACTCTTCAATCAAAGTGGTTTCTGTCATGATAGAGACCATCACCTCATCGCCACTATCATAGACCTCAAAGACCATTGCCCGACTATCGTCATCATTGGTCAGACAGTAATAATCGAGATCTTCAGCACCATCTTGCGGCAGAGATTGCCCGCGATAATCTCCCGTGAAGAATTCTCCCGGCAAGGAAAACACCGTACGCTCATATTCATCAGCAAACCAGCCTTCAAGGTCGGCAGGAACGGCAGACAAAGATTGTAAGTGCAGACGCGCCGAGCCAGCCTCATTATCAAAGATTGCCGCTAACTCATCGCCATCAAAAAGTGCCTTGATTTCGCCGGGTTTCAGTTTCGCCGATAGCCAGAGTCGTTTTTCTCCATCCTCATTCGTGATACTGAGAAAAAGAGTCCGTGAACAATGACCACGTAATACAAATTCGCTTTCCTGCTCTCCTTGATAGCAATAAGTATTGACGGCTTCGACAACAAAACGCTGGCCAGCAAGGTAGCCTGGGGCATAGAGTTTGAAGCGAACGATATCGCCCAGGTCAAGTGCATCGGGCTCATCCAAACGTCTTTCTTTCTTAGCAAACAAGCGACCAAAGATACCCATGCTTACCTCAGTTAACTGCGGCCTTGCGTTTGAGACGTGCCAACACGTCGCTACCAGCCTTCTCGGCATCAGCAATCCCGGCCCCTTTCAGCTTCGCTTCAAGGGACTCGCTACCGATTTCAGCATCCAGACTCGAGGCTGCATCCATACGATCATAATGCGTCTGCTGGCGTTGCTTGATCCTTTCCAGCGAGGCCTTGGCATCGAGTAAACGTGTTGCGCCTGCGCCATAGTTATCCGAGATAGAGCGGGTCGCTTTTTGCACGCTTTCAGTTGTCCGCACCATCGCCAATTCACGCTCGTGTTGACGGATAGTGCCTTCTGTCTGCTTCATAATACTCTTGAGCCGGCGGGTATGAGCAACGAATTGTTCTCTGGCAGCCTTTTGCGAGTCCTGCTCCGTTTCGATTTCGGCAATCTTTTCGGCCACTTCCTGAGCCAGATCCTCGTGTCCCTTGCTCAAAGCGTCGAGGGCATAACCCTCATACTTGACCAGTTCATCTGCAAGCCGCTTGATTTCACGCTCTGCCTGCATTTCCTTGGCCATGACCGCCGTCAGATCCTGCTTTGCCCGGGCAAGATTATTCTTCGCATCTTCAATTTCCTGTTCGTAGATGCGAATCGCATTCATATCAACAACGGCTTCACCCACTTCACGGGCACCCCCACGAACGGCAGTAATCAATTTTTTAAAGAGTCCCATAATGATCCTCATCTGGCTAAAAGTGACTAACGGTCTCGTTAACGTTAGCGAAGAAATTCCGACAAAGCATCGATGGCATCAACAGCATTGTCACTCAGTGTTGCCAGTTCATGGGCTATTTCAATCGCTGTGGTATGAACAGAGATAGCACCAAAAACGGCATATTTATTACCAATACGACCAAAACTCGAGAGTGGCATGGGGATATTCATATCCAGCATTGCCTCCAATAATTCCAGTTTGGCATCAGCCTCAATTTCATCTTCACCCCAGAGATAGCAAATACAGAGAATCTGGCTATCACTGGCAGTCACGAAGACGGGTAATTCTTCCTGACCATTGATAATGACCTGAATAACCTCATCATCACCCGGTAATGGTTGAATATCAAAATCAGCTCCCTTGCGGGTTTCCTCGTCGAGAGCGCCTACTCCCTGCATCAGGGTCTTCAGTGACGGCATTGTTGTCTCCTCATGGATGAATTTAGACTATGGGGGCAATGACATATTATGTCAAGGCCGAGGGTAAATTATTTCAACACTCCCTGCGATACCAGTGCTGACATCAGGAATCATTTTCACGTCGCCAACCACGGCGATAATAGTCATAGAGTACGGTACTGTTAAGACGATTGATGTTGATAAGTTGTTGTTCGTCGAAGAAACCCTTGGGGAAGGCAAAGGCCGCCAGCAGCCACTCTTTTGTTGACCAGCCATCATCTATCGGTAATTGTGGCAATTGCCGCAGACGTTGACTGACAGGGCGCCCGGCCGGAACAGCAATAGTCCAGCCCCACTCACCAAAAGAAGGCACATTAGCGTGGTATTGCTCAACATGGGCAAAGCCTGCCGCCGCCAGGGTGCGACCAATGGACAGGAAAGCCTCCCGCGCATGATAGGGGGATGTCGACTGTGTCACCAGAGCCCCGTCGGGCGACAACAGCCGCGCCAGTTTCTGGTAAAAACGTGTTGAATAAAGCTTGCCAATATCGGGATGATTGGGATCAGGCAAATCAATAATAATCGTATCAAAATAGCGCCCGGAACGAATCAATTCATCAACGCGGTTATAAGCATCACCAAGCATCAGTTGTACTCTCGGGTCAGTCAACGCATGTTCATTAAGCTCAAGCAAAGGTGCGTTTATCACCGCCCCCTGCTGGCGTCGGGGATGACTAAAAAAATCGACCAGCTCAATATCGAGGTCAATCAGAGTCACATTATCGGGCTGCCAACGCAGAACATCACGTAATGCCAAGCCATCACCACCGCCAATAATCAAGATCTTTCCGTGTCGGGAAGAAGCCGCCATCGCAGGATAGGTCAACAACGCATGATAAATACGTTCATCACGACTGGAGAACTGGCTATGGCCATTGATATAAAGGGCATACACCGGGGCAATGGCAGGATCCATAATACGCCGGGTCACCACCACATGCTGATAGCGTGTGTGGGTCTGAAAGATCACGGTATCCTTGTAGAGCATGTCCTCCATTGCGGCTTCCCAGCGGGGGCCATTGAAACCTACCAGCAGGACCACAACTGTTGCCAGAAAATGTCCGCATGCCAGCCATGGCCAGGCCTGGATATGTTGCCGATAGCGAATAAAGAACAATACTCCCATGAGCAGGTTGGCGCCAGCAACAAGAGCAGCAGCATAGCTGACTTCCAGACGCATCATAAAAATGACAAACAGTGTTGCACCGATTCCGGCACCGATATAATCGGCCCCATAGATTGTTCCGGTATTGTGCTCGAGACGGGTTTTGTGGATAGCCTCTCGTACCCTCGCGATCAGTGGGATTTCAGCACCAATCAGGATGCCCAGAAAAAAAGCCAGCAGGTAAGGCAACCAAACTGCCGCTCGCTGCAGCAGACGGATTATCCCACCGTCCGGATGAACATCGGCGACGCCATAGGTGAAAGCAATGAGATTGGGTAACACAGTGGTCGCTGTAATTGCTGCTGCTGTCAGCAATATTGCTATAGCTCCCATCAGGGCAATCAGTAATTCCAGCCAGGCAAAACCGCTAAATGGGCAACGTATTCGCCCAGCGGCAAAAGCGCCGATACCCATCGCCGTAATCATGATGGTAAAGACAGCAAAAATTGCCTGTTCTGCAGCGCCCAGTACGCGGGCAGCGTAGTGTGAGAGCAAAAACTCGTAGATCAGGCCACAGCCGGCCAGGACAAGCATAATCACCAATAACAACAGGTCATCAAAGATGAATTGCTGTTTCTTCACCACCGGTGTATCTGTCGCAGACATTGCTCTGCTCAGAGCATTATTCTGTCGGCAAGGCAAACAATGCCGCCATAATCAGGCCAATGGCAAGATAAATAACGCCTTCGACCAGGCCAACGCCAAGATTTCGCTGGCGCCCCACCTCGGCGGCAATATCAATGCGCGGCATAATCAAAAAACGGGCAGCAATCGCCACCAGAGAAACAACAATGACCATTAACAATGAAACCAGTGCCCAGCTGCCGGCAGACAGAATCAGTCTCCCTTCATCATAAGCGACCATACCCGAAGCGGCTGTGATTGCTAGCGCGGCTCCCAGGCGATGACCGAAATAGCGCAGCCCGATAGCCAGATTGCCCTCTCGAAAAGCATCTTGCAGGCGAGTACCTGCATGGCGACGCCGATAAACCCATTGGCGATAGCGTGTCACCAAAATCATCACCAACTGTGAAAAGAGAAAGGCCAGTAAAACAACGAACAGCCCGGCAAGACTTTCATTATCAACCCAGATCATCACAGCCCGAATAACAATCGCTGTTGACAGCAAATTGGCCGCATCGATCACCGCTGCCGTGACATTACCCGTGACAATTTGCTCCCGCAGATTGATTAAGGGCAAGGCCACCCGGTCAAAAAACAAGCGACTGGAGAGCATTAAAACAATACCTAAAACACCGTAGGCAGCAACGATCATGGCTTCATGGAGCAGGCTGATCGAGGGTTCACCGGAGACAGCTCCGGTCATGATCAGCGCCAGTGCCAGTACGGCCCCTGCAAAAGAAATCCCAAAAGCAGGATTATCCCGGACACTGAGCTCGTCACGGCTCTGCACGCCACTCATGACGCCGGTCAAGCGCCCCATCAATGCCATCAACAGGGCAAAAACAAAAAAATCGATAGCCACTGTTAACCATTCATAGCGGTCAAGTAGAATCTCCAGTCCTTGCATATCACCACTCATCACTTGCCTCCTCGAAAACCACGCTGATAGGTGCTGCTACGACGTAACGAACCGGTACGGCTGCGAGATGATCGCGATGATGTAGGCGAGGTTTTGGCAAAACGACTGCGCTTACGCATTGTCCGCCCCCTGTCGGCCGATTTGACCACGCTGGAGCCCCATTTATTGCCCCAGCGGCGGCGCGTTAATGGTGAACCGTAACGGTCAATCGCCCGATCCTGGAAATAACTATAAGGACGGCTACGATCCCAGCGGTTATAGCTCATGCGTCCCCCCATGAGATTACTGAACAGGCTGTACATGCCATACCATTCCCAGAATGACGTGCCTCCCTGATTGACCCATTGGCCATACCCAGGGTTGCCAATTAGACGACTGCCGGGTACTGCCTGTTCGGCGCTCCGGGGGGGGGCGGCAACACGAGGCAACTGTCCCTCGGACATATCGGCAAGTGTATTGACAACATCAGCAAGCTGGCCATCATAATTTACGGGGTCAGCCGCTTCAGCCAATGATGCCGCTTCTGCCAGCAACAGTTCGGGATCACCATACTCCCGCTGTAGTTTGACCAGCTCGTCATAGCGACGTTGCAAATATTGAAACAATTGCCCCTTGGGTGTCGCTTCGCGCCGTAAAGTGGCAATGATCTGCTTCAACGCTGGACGTGACTTTTCCAACACATCGGCATACTGCCCTATCAAGCGCGTATTCCGTAATGTACTCGCTTGTAAGCTCTTTTGCAGGGCTGTAATACGCTCGCCCGCCATGATAATTGACTGCTCAATGCGTGCATCCTGGCCACAGGCCTGGAGCAAAATCACGAACAACAGGATTCCAGCGAAACGCTTGCCTAAACTTCGTTGCATTCATTTTTCTCCCAAAAACAGCGCCAGGGCGGGACTGTCGGTAGCTCGCATTGGTTGATTGTGACTCAGTCACTCAAGCATCTGCAAACCCAGTCGATATGTTATCTATATTGCCGTTATTGCGACTATCCATAGAATCGTCATAATGTAGCGGCCAAACGTTAATAATCATAGCAGTCACATAGCCTAGCCATTATCAAGAGGATAACCGATGAAACGTCTGACCACCCTACCTTTACTGCTGTCTGCAATTATTGCCCTCCCAGCATCTGCTGACATGCTTGGTATCTGGGTCGGGGCCAATGCCTGGAATTATGACATCAGTGGTTCAACCCGTTTCCAGAGTACCAGTGTCATCGATGACATTGATGTCAAACAGGATCTGGGGTACAGCGATGATACACTCGGTTCGTTTTATGCCATTTTTGAACACCCATTGCCACTCATTCCAAACGTCAAGATCAGCCTGACAAATATCGATACGAATGCTAATGGCCAGCTAACCGGCAGCGTCACTTACGGAGGCAAGACATTTTCTGCCAGTGAAACCGTATCAACGTCGATCAAGCTTGATCAAAGTGACGTTACCCTCTATTGGCGACTGCTCGACAACATCGTCAACCTTGATGTTGGCCTGAATGCCAAATATATTGACGGATCAACAACCATTACGGGTACGACAACAGGTACCGCCACAGCCAGCTTCAGCACCTGGGTACCGATGCTCTACGCCGGTGCCGGTGTTGACCTGCCCTTTTCCGGGCTTGCCGCTACTGTCGATGGCAGTTATATCGGTTATAACGGCAGTAATTTCTATGATTTCAGTGCTCGAGTCACCTATGACAGCCCTTGGATGGTGGGTGGCGAACTTGGTTATCGGCGCATCAATCTGACGCTTGACGATATTGATGCCAATTATGCGGACATCACTTTTGAAGGTCCATTCGCAGGTCTTTACGTTCATTTCTGACAAGATTTTCATGCCTGAACACCACGCCAGCTGAAAGATCAACAGCTGGCGTGGCTGTCTATGAT
>JALWQD010000010.1 GCA_026994735.1 Gammaproteobacteria bacterium
GGCGGGGGCACATGAACGCGCTGCCAGCCATTTTTTGCGTGTTCGCCAACAGGTTCCCGGCAGCCGTATTGAAGCCACGGCCGAGTTTGATGCCATCAATGAACTCTTCAGTGCCAAACACTGGCAAGAGGCTATCCCGTTACTGAAGCATTTTCGCCAGCAATACCCCGATCATGCCTTACTTGCAAGTATCCCCAACAAGCTTGCAGTCGCCCTGCTAAAGAGCGGTCAAAAACAGCAGGCGGCAGATACCCTGAATGAAATCGCCACGACAAGCACAGATAGCGAAATTCGTCGGGAAGCCCTTCTGCGTGCCGCTGAACTGTATCAGGAGACGGGCAATGAAGAACGAGCCGCCAGCCTCTATCGTCGTTTCGTTAGTCGCTACCCTGAACCCTTTAGCGAAGCCCAGCCGTTACGTCAATTGCTCGCTGATATGGCCCTGAAACAGGGACGTAAAGGCGAATGGCGACACTGGCTGCAAGCAATGATTGATCATGCTCGCGGCCAAACCGGACCACAGTTCCTGGCGGCCAAAGCCGCTCTCGCCCTGGCCAATGATGACATCATGGCCTATCAAGCTCTGCCCTTGACACTGCCCCTGCAAAAAAGCCTGGCAGAAAAGAAAACACTGCTTGAAAAAGTACTGAAAAAATACCGTCTGGCCGCCGCTTATGGTATCGCCGCCATTACAACCGAAGCGACCTTCCATCTCGCTGAAGCCTATCACGAATTTTCCCGTGCATTGCTTGCATCCGAGCGTCCTCAGGGCCTTGCCGGCGACGATCTCGAAGATTATACCTTCTTGCTTGAAGATCAGGCGGAACCGTTTGATAGCCTCTCGATCGAACTCCATGAAGGCAACCTGAAGCGCCTGCAGGAAGATATCTATGACAAATGGATCGCCGCCAGTCTTGAGCAACTGGCCATCATGTTCCCGGCACGCTATCAGCGCACAGAGCAAGGTGCCGACGTCATCTCAGGTACCTGGCCATGAATCAGCAACGACAACGATTGACACGCTCGCTGCTGATTGCTCTTGGCTGTCTGCTCTCGGCCTGTGCTCAGCAAGCGAGCAAACCAAAGGTACAACAGGTCGGCGCAGCAACAGCTACCCCGCTACCTGCCTCCACTCATAAGGAGCAAGCCCCCGCGTCAGGGCCGACACCGACTGCCGCACTGCTCGACTTGATGCGCCAAGGTAAATACAAAATTGCCGTACAGGCCTTTCGCCAAACAGCCATCAAACACCCCGGCAATGCCCTTGTACTGGCAAATCTGGGTCTTGCCCAGGCTCGCCTCGGTCAATATGAGCAGGCCAGCAAACATTTACAACAGGCACTCGCGTTAATGACTGCACCACCACCGACACTGCTCAATGAACTCGGGCGCCTGTATCGTCAAAGTGGCGCATTTTCACAGGCAGAAGAATATTACCGCAAGGCCATTGCCGTTAACCCCACTTATACTCCGGCAATTGTCAATCTCGGCATTCTCCTGGAGGTTTATCGACGGCAACCGGAAAAAGCACTGCCCTTCTATCGACGCTACCAACAGCTCACCGACAAACAGGATAAAAAGGTTGCGCTGTGGATACTCGATATCGAACAACGTCTACCAAAAACAGGGCGCCAACCATGAGATATCGCATCGGCCTCACCATCATGATCCTGGCAATCATCAGCCAAAACAGCCTCGCCAGCGACAGCAGCAATAACGAGACAGTCAACGAGAGACCAAAATCGCTGCTCATTGTTCCCTGGAAACCGGCCCCGGAAGAGTCCCCCGTACAACCTCCTTGGGCAAAAAACTCATTGCTGAAAAGCGAAAAAATCCGTGACCAGGCGACATTACAACGCCGTCTGGATTATCATCGCCATTTTTTAGCCAGGACGCAGTAATCAGGCCACTCACCTGCTCCCATCAACTTTCTGAGGATCGCTGACCATGTCTGCATTCGACGCCATTATCTCCTTCTTGCAGGAAGGAGGACTGTTTATGTACCCGATTGCCCTGGTTCTGGGGATTGGTCTGGCCATCGCCTGCGAACGTTATTTCTTTCTCCGCTCAGCCCAACAGGCAAATCTGAAACTATGGCAAACACTCGCTGCCCCCTTGCAGGCCGGAGACCTTACACAGGCTCTGTCTGTCACCGCAAACTCCTCGTCAACACTGGCTAGGGTTATCAACTATGGGCTCGAGCGCATCCCCACTGCCGAACATCGTGAAGACGTTGAGACGGCAATGGAAGAAGGCCTCCTTGAGGTTCTGCCGCGATTGGAAAAGCGCACGCATTACCTCGCCCTGTTTGCCAATATTGCAACACTGCTTGGACTACTGGGCACAATCATCGGGCTGATTCATGCCTTCACGGCTGTTGCCGCCGCTGACCCTGCGAGCAAGGCTGAAATG
>JALWQD010000011.1 GCA_026994735.1 Gammaproteobacteria bacterium
GGGTAAAAAAAGCTACGAATATTGGGAAATTTGGTCGGGGCGAGAGGATTTGAACCTCCGACCACCTGAACCCCATTCAGGTGCGCTACCAGGCTGCGCTACGCCCCGAGACAGATTGGCGGAGCTGGCCCGACAATCCGATGCGCAAGATTACCTTATGCCGGGTACAGGCGGCAAGGGGTGACGTCTCAAATGCTCTCCTGCGAGAGCTCTTTGTCCGACCAGACCGCATATTCATTCCCCACAGGATCAAAAAAATGAAAACGGCGGCCTCCGGGAAACGAAAATATCGATTGACTGATTTCGCCACCCGCAGCCAATACCTGAGCCATTGTCGACTCAAGGAGTGGACTGTAAAAGACAACCAGGACACTGCCGTTTGCCTGTCGGCAACGCTGATCGGAACGAAAAAATCCACCATCAAGCCCCTGGCCGGCAAAGGCTGTGTAATCCGGACCATAGTCTACGAATGTCCAAGCAAATGCCGCCGTAAAAAAGGCCTTGCAAGCAGGCAGGTCGCGACAAGGAATCTCGATATAATTAATATTTACTGACATCCTCTCCCCCCTCAATGGTGAGCATAACCCTGCGTATAGCCAGTAAAACACGCTCAGCAGCGGCCAAAAGCACCATGACTATAAACCAACAGGACGCAAGAGATTGTCCAGAACAGGCACATCAGGCAACGATTCATAAACTTCCTGATAATTTTGGCAGCGTTGCAATACATCGCAAACAACAGGTAGCGGTTCGGACCAGATTTCCGGTAAATCAGCTTCTCCAGGAGAGCCAATAGTGAAAGCCAGCTTTTCAACGGGCGGCGAAAAAGCGGCTTCAAGCCCCTCTCGATTACCCCGGGCATCTATCCGATACCAGCCAATTTCCGCTAAAAAAACGGCATTCAGGCCATGCAGACAATAAGACGCCTTTTCGTCATCAATGGTCAAGCGCTGATAGCAGAGTCCGGCCGGGATATCATTTGCCCGCAGCAGCGCCGCCAGCAAGTGACTCTGGGCATAACAGTAGCCGGTTTGCTGCAACAACACATCGGACGCCCGACAGGTCACCGGATTAAGCTTGAAATCATAGCTGTGACGAATACCATCGCGGACAAATTCATAACAACGGCGGGCGATCTCAATCGTCGCCACCTGGCCTTCAGCCAACTCAGCGGCCTGATTCTGGACAGCTGGATGTTGCCAGTCGATGTATTCACTCGTTGCCAGAAAGGGTTTCATGACACCGTTACAACCTCCTTCATAAGCCTGGGTAAAGCATCGGCAATGTTGATTATGCTAACCTACAACATCGTCATTATAGGCAAGAAAAAGACACACATACTATCCATTCTAACCCGTGTTCCAGAATGCCATGAAGAAACCACTGCAAACGATGATTGTGAACAATACCCCTCTCACCCCCTCTGCCATGGGAGTAATTTTGGCTCTGCTCTGTGGAGGACTACTTGCTGGCTGTGGCGGTGCTTCCGATACCTCGGCAGCAAACCCTGGAGCCGGCACCTTCAACCCTTTGACGGTTGTCAGCATCAACAAATCAGGCAGTGGGTCATTTTGTAACGCAGACTTGAAACTAACCAACACCTCACCGGACACTATTCGCTTCACCTACGATTACGATGCCCTTGGCGCCAATAACCGTGTAGTCGCCAGAACTATTTTCAATGCCACCATTGCTCCCGGCAGCACGCAAACGTTTTCCCAATCATGGATTTTCCCTAATGCTACAAACATACCGATAAACTCACGCTGTCAGGCCATCAGCGCCATCAAGAAAACGAATTCATCGGCAGTAAAAGCCATCCTGCGCAGCCTCGCAGTCGCCACCAGTACAGCCATAGACAGTCGCCTGGTTGGCGTCTGGAGTTCACCGAGCTGGGCCCTGAGCATCGCCCCCGATGGCCGTATCTATGGCCAAAATAATGATGGCTGCATTATTCATGGTGGCATCGCAACAGAGGCGCTCATCGCCAACACCTATCCGGCCAGCATCACGCTCAGTCTCTGCGGCGACGACACAGGGCGCTACCATGGCATCATTGCCATTATCGACAACCCGCCCGGTACAGCAAGCCGGTTACTGGCCTGGAACAATGCCGGCAAAGACAAACGCTTCACCTTCAATGTCAGCCACTAAGCACGCCTGACAAACGACGGCTATCGGCTCTTCGCTCTGACCACTGCTTCCTCAGGCGGCATACTCCCGGAGCGGCCAAAGAACCACCGCACACTGCCGATGGATAATACTGCAACTTGCATTATTGCAAGGTTTCCGAGCGCTCTCTGACACGCTCCTGCACTAACACCCATGGTGCCGCAACAACAGCCCATAATTGCTGATTTTGCCAACGCTTGGCATCCTCGCTGCTGGCCAGAGCAATCTCGCCGGCGGCCAGTGCGCGCTCGACCTCTGCACGCTCGTCCAGCACCATAACCACGGCCACATCAACCAGATCAATATAGTCTGCCACTCGAATAACAACACCACTGGCAAAATAGCGCTCGAGTGAAGACCACTCTATTCGCGCCGTTTCACTATTGACCTGGGCCCGCAATTGATCGCGATCCTGCGGATCGTCCTGTTTTGCCATTTCCCCTCCCCGGCAAGCTAGCGCCCGCGCAAAAAAAGTCCATCCAAGCTTTTCATATCCATCTGGATCCAGGTTGGTCGCCCGTGATTGCACTGACTACTGCGTTCGGTACGTTCCATATCACGCAGCAGGGCATCCATTTCCTCACGCTGCAATTGCCGATGCGCACGTACCGACCCGTGGCAGGCCATACGCGACAAAATCTCATTGCGACGCTCCGTTATACGACTACTGACACCGTGCGCACGCAAATCGGCAATCACGTCACGCGTCAGGGCGCCAATATCAACATCGGCAAGCAATGATGGCACTTCGCGAACAACCAGCATCTGCGGGCCAGCGCGCTGAATATCCAGCCCAAGTGCCGCCAGCATATCGCCCTGTTCCTCGACAATATCTGCTTCTGGAACACTGCAGGCAATCGTTACCGGCAATAACAATGGCTGCCGACAAAGCGCCCCCTGGTCACAGCTTTGTTTCATACGTTCATAGGTAATACGTTCATGGGCTGCATGCATATCAACGAGAACCAAGCCATGCTCATTTTCAGCCAGGATATAGATCCCGTGCAACTGGGCCAAAGCACGCCCTAGCGGTTGTGCCGGCAGCTCTGGGTCGACCGTATCCACGGACGCTGTGTTTACCACCGGCGTCGCTGCTGCCTGAGCAAAATCATGGTAAGCAGCCGTCATCGCCTCACGTACCTGCAGCGGCAAACCACCGCCTCTACGCGGTTCCTTGCCTTGAGAGGCAGACTGATATTGCTGCGGAGTCAGCGGCGAGGCTGCCTCAACAGCTGGCGCTGGCTCTGCTGCCAAGGGCATCCCGTCAGCCGGACGCATCGCGGCCAGGGCCTCACCAACACGTCGCGTGAGAAAATTATGAATCGAGCGTGAATCACGAAAACGAACTTCTTGCTTGCCTGGATGCACATTGACGTCGACCATTGCCGCCGACATATCGAGATACAGAACATAGATGGGATGGCGCCCATGATAGAGGACATCCTGGTAAGCCTGACGCAATGCATGATTAATCAGGCGGTCACGCACCATACGACCATTGACATAAAAATACTGCATATCCGCCTGGCTCCGGGAACAGGTTGGCATACCTATCCAGCCGCGTATTGATAATTCACCTGCCTGCGCAGAAAGGGTCAGCAGCTGATCATTAAAGTGAGGGCCAAACAGGGCTTGCAAGCGCTGACCGGCAAGCCCATCATCGACCACAGCCGGCAATGACAGTACCTGCCGGTTGTTATGCCAGAGTTGCCAGGAAATATCGAAACGGCTTAGCACCATACGCCGGACAACTTCTTCAATATGCCTGAATTCGGTCCGCTCACTGCGCAAAAACTTTCGCCGTGCAGGGACATTAAAAAACAGGTCGCGCACTTCGACCGTTGTCCCGACTGGATGTGCCGCAGGCTGGCTCTGGAGGCGTGATGAATCCCCCTCAGAGCGTATTTGCCAGGCATGCTCAGCCATTTGGGTACGTGAAATCAGTGTCAGCTGTGAAACGGAAGCAATGCTCGGCAACGCCTCGCCGCGGAAACCAAGACTGGTGATCGCGGCAAGGTCATCAACAGCCTGGATCTTACTCGTGGCATGACGGCTCAGCGCCAGCGCTAAATCATCCTCGCTGATACCGGCACCGTCATCGCGTACACGCATCAACTGCAAGCCGGCCTTTTCAATATCGATTCGTATCGAACGCGCACCAGCATCAATACTGTTTTCGATCAGCTCCTTGATGACCGAGGATGGACGCTCGACCACTTCACCGGCCGCAATCTGATTAGCGAGTTGTTCTGATAATAATTGAATACGCAAGTGCAACTCCGCTCAACTCATACGATGGACGCTTATTATGGCAAGCTGCATGACAAGCTGCCAACTTGAGGCGTAACGCCGTCCACGGCCCCTAAAAGTACTTGCTATCTGACGTTGTTACGCTCGGCGAGCCCTCAAAGAGCATCCGCAACCGGGGACAGCGTCGTAATTTCGGCCATCACGCCTTCGATCCAGGCCTCAACCTCACGGTTAACCTCTGCCGCCGTTCGGCCATCGACCTGAATGGGCTCGCCTATGACCATGCGAATTATTCCCGGGCGTTTGAGGAAGCCGCGCCGGGGCCAGTATTCACCTGCGTTATGGGCAACCGGAACAACACAGCGACCACTTGCTACGGCCAATGTTGCGCCACCAAAAGCGTAACGACCACGCTTGCCAGGCGCAATACGCGTACCCTCGGGAAAGATCACAACCCAACGCCCTCTCTCCAGCGCCGCAGTCCCTTGCTCAACAAGCTGGCGCATTGCCTTCTTGCCGGCTGAACGATCAATCGCTATCGGTTCCAACATGGCCAGGCCCCAGCCAAAAAAAGGCACTTTCAGCAATTCACGCTTCATCACCCAAACTTGTGGCGGGAAAACCTCTTGCAGTGCCAGCGTCTCCCAGGCTGATTGGTGTTTGGCCAACACCAGCGAACTTTCAGACGGAATATTTTCACGTCCCTGAACACAATAAGAAAGTGCACAGCAATGTTTCAGCCACCAGAGGTTAAAACGTGCCCAAAGACTGATAAAGGCATAACGAAACCGAAAAGGAAATGGAAATGTCAGCAACGCCAGGGGCGCAACAATCAACACTGACAGCCACATACCGATCGCGAACAGACTCGAACGGAACCAGATCATGCTTCACCCTCCGACAACAACTGTTGACAGAAAGCCGCCAAGTCAACGTATACCTCAACGTCCGCCAACAAGTCTTCTCTCTCTTCACCAGCATCCAAATCGGACCGCAACAAAACAAGGCGGCCGCCCTGTTTGCGCGCTGCCATCAAATCAGCAGGAGTCGCGGTGATAAAGGGTATGCCAGCTAAAGACGGCAGACGCAAGCGCTCAACAAGCGAGGCCAAAAGCCCCTTGTCAACCTGAGCGCAGCAACAGGAATCAGTGGCTGCGTGCGGACAATAAAAAATGGCAGCCAGACGCCCCCCCGCCTGAGCAAGCTCCATACGCATGCGCTCATGGAGCAAATGTAAACACTCACTGTCAAGTCTTCCCTCAGCAAGCGCATTTTGCTGGGATAGCAGGATCAGCTGATAGCCAGCCCGGTGTAAACGAGCAAGCGCTTCAAGACTTTCAGGAATTGCCCGCCACTGATCCGGGGATGCGATGCCACCATGGCGTCTTTCATTAACCACACCATCACGCGCGAAGACGATCAAGCGGGGAGTAACACGCCTCTGGATGGTCTGGCTCGACACTGATTGCAGCCCTAACCCGCCTGCTGCAACAATGAAATATCGGCCACTTCAAGAAACAATGCCGACAAGGCCTGCAACAGGGCCAGACGATTAGCACGAAGAGCGTCATCTTCGACCATCACCATGACATGCTCAAAAAAAACATCAACAGGCTCATGCAACTGGGCAAGGCGGGCCAGAGCCTCACGATAACGTCCAGCGGCAAGCATTGGTGCAACATCGGCGGTCAGTTGCGACATAACCTCATAGAGGTTTTTCTCCGCACCCTCGACAAACAGAGCCTCCTCGATCAGTAACGGAGCTGCAACCCCCGACTTGCGCAAGAGATTGCGGATACGCTTGTTCGCTGCGGCCAGCCCCGCTGCCTCTGGTCGCTGACGAAACGCGGTCACCGCCTGCAGGCGAGTTACAAAGTCGGCTGGCGCAAGCGGTTTGCAGGCTCGCACGGCAGCAAAGACATCGGCACCTATCCCCTGGTCCAAGCAATAACCACGCAAACGGTCGATAAAGAAGGCATAGAGGTCCTCGGCCACCGCCGCATCAACCGTAATATCTTGCCGCCTGTAGGTCGTCGCAGAGGCGTCGATCAATGCTGCCAAAGTCAACGGCAATTTTTCTTCCACAAGAATTCGTAGCACACCCAGTGCCGCCCGCCGCAAGGCAAAGGGATCACGGTCACCCGTAGGCTGCTGGCCGAGCGCAAAAATCCCCACAAGAGTATCGATTTTATCGGCCAGAGCCAGGACACGGCCAAAATCCGTACGTGGCAGGGAGTCCCCGGCGTGACGCGGATGATATTGCTCTTCGAGGGCCGTAGCCACAGCGCTGTCCTCGCCATCAGCAGCCGCGTAATAACGCCCCATAAGCCCCTGCAACTCCGGAAATTCCGCAACCATATCGGTCAGCAGGTCGCACTTTGCCAACAGTGCCGCACGCTCAACCTGACTGACATCCAGGGCCAGTTGCCGAGCAAGAAACGAGGACAAAGCCACCAATCTCACTGTCTTTTGTTGCAATGTACCGAGCTGTTTTTGAAACAATACACGCGCAAGCGCATCAACACGCGCGGCAAGTGGTTGCGCACGGTCTTGCTGCCAAAAGAAAGCGGCATCGGAAAGACGCGGTCGAATTACCCGCTCATTGCCCTCTCTGACAATCTCCATATCACGACTGGCGATATTGCTGACTGTAATAAACACTGGCAGCAACTGACCGTCACTATCGACAACATGAAAATATTTTTGATGGCCGCCCATCGCTGAAATCAGTACCTCTGCCGGCAGTTCGAGAAAACGTCTATCAAAATCGCCGCGTACGGCAACCGGCCATTCATTCATGCCGGTAACCTCATCAAGCAAGGCTTCATTGATCACTGCCTTTCCTCCAGCAGCAAGGGCCTGGGCCTCGACCTGCTGGCGAATCGACTGACGTCGGCACAGCCGATCAACCATGACCTGCCCGGTAACCTCAAGGTCGCGCACATAATCATCGGCACAACTGAGTGATATTGCTTGTGGATGATGAAAACGGTGACCAAAGCTCAAGCGGCCAGCCTGGTGACCAAAGGCGCTAAAGGGAAGAACCTCATGACCATAAAGCAAAACCAGCCAATGCACAGGACGTACAAAAGTCTCTTCCCCTGCGCCCCAGCGCATACGACGTGGGATTGGCAAACGATCAAGGGCGGCCGTTAAAATCTCTGGTAGCAACTCAGCCACCCCCTTACCCGCTTCCTGCGCCTGCCAGAGCAACCATTCACCCTTATCGGTCACCAGACGTTGAAGGGCATCAATATCAACCGCACAGGAACGAGCAAAGCCCAGTGCCGCCGGAGTCGGCTGGCCAGCATCATCAAAAGCCGCCTGTACCGCCGGACCACGGCGTTCAACATGCCGGTCCGGCTGACGTGCCGCCAATGCTTCAATGTGCACCGCCAAACGCCTGGGAGCGGCATAAACGTGACTTTCGCCATGCGTCAAACCCACCTTGTCCAGACCATCAACAAGCCCCTGCAAGAGCGCATCGGCAAGTCGCTGCAAGGCTTTCGGTGGCAACTCTTCCGTGCCAATTTCAAACAACAGTGGTGCCGAACTAGTCATGGGCACCTCCACAGAGCGGAAAGCCCAAAGCTTCCCGACGAGCATAGTAGGCCTCAGCGACTGCTTGGGAAAGAGCCCGTACTCGGCCAATAAAACGCGCCCTTTCGGTAACACTGATCGCATGCCGGGCATCGAGCAAATTAAAAAAATGTGAAGCCTTTAGTACCTGTTCATAGGCCGCCAATGGCAAAGCAGCATCAATCAAATTGGCGCTGACACGTTCGCAATCATCGAAACCACGAAAAAGGCTTTCAACATCAGCCTTTTCAAAATTATAGGCCGACATTTCGACCTCATTCTGATGAAAGACATCGCCATAACTGACGCGACCCCGGGAGCTATCAGACCAAACCAGGTCGTAAACACTGGCCACCCCTTGCAGATACATCGCAATACGCTCCAGACCGTAGGTAATTTCACCACTGACCGGCCGGCAATCAAGTCCGCCAACTTGCTGGAAGTAGGTAAACTGGGTCACTTCCATGCCGTTCAGCCAAACCTCCCAACCTAGCCCCCAGGCTCCCAGTGTGGGTGACTCCCAATCATCCTCGATGAAACGGATATCATAGACCAGCGGATCAATGCCCAACGCTTTCAGGGAGCCTAAATACAGCTCCTGGATATCCTCCGGAGACGGCTTGATTAATACCTGTAGCTGATAATAGTGCTGCAAACGATTAGGATTATCGCCATAGCGACCATCCGTTGGCCGGCGCGAAGGCTGAACATAGACCGCTGCCCATGGCTCCGGGCCAATGGCACGCAGGAAAGTGGCCGGGTGAAAGGTGCCCGCGCCGACCTCCATATCATAGGGCTGCAGCATCACACAGCCTTGTTCGATCCAGTATTGTTGCAGGGTCTGAATCAGTCCCTGAAAGGTGCTTGTCTCTGTCTTCACAACTCTCAGCCGGTAACATTTATCTCGGGCGCGAGTATACCCTGCAACCCGGCCATTGGCGATCCATTCTCAACCAAAGCAGGTGCCAGGCCGATGACTATTAAAGATTACTGACAGCGCAGATACCCATTTAGCTCTTTCCGGCAGAGGACAAGCAACAAGAGGCATACCCAGACAGCCCCCTGAATTAATGAAGAGGTCGTATGTATGAGCAACCTGATACTGCAAGCAACAACAACGGCGCAATGGCTGACGTTGGTCAGCGAAGCAGAGCAAGCGACGGGACATTGGCTTGATGAAGAAAGTGAAAGCTATCTTGTCTTCTTGCTGATACGCCATACGGATGACAGCCAATTAATCACACAGATCGTTGGCCAGGATTATCTGCAATCCCAGAACCTGCCGCCCAATCAACGCCAGCAACAGCTCCGTGGCGTCGGCGACCACTGCCTGCTTTTTTCAGGTCTGTTTCCTCATCAGGCAGAGCGACGCCATGTCAAGCTCAGTTACTTCGTCGACCTCGGCCGCAGCGCCTATCAGGAAGCTGCCAACAACTGCCAACAAACCCTGGTCAGCCTCTATCAACACCTGGCCAGTGAATTCCTCTCGCTCATGGAGATCCTCCAGGGCATCCGCACACTTAACAATCAAACGATCCCGGCCAGCCCTATCGCTGCCTATGAACTCTGGCAGGAAACCGGCAGCCACCAGGCATTTGACCAGCTAACCCGGAGAAATTCACTCAGCACCAGCCGC
>JALWQD010000012.1 GCA_026994735.1 Gammaproteobacteria bacterium
CTGTTAACCACTCCTGAAGATTGTAGTTGCCGATATCATGGACGGCCATGGCGAGGTGATTACCAAAGGCTATGTAGGGATTGATAATAAAATCGGTGCCGAAGGATTTCAGATTTTCTGCTGTTACAGCATGTTCGGCACGGCAGAGAACAGGCAACTGCGGATGTATCAGCTTGCTGGTAACAGCGACTGCGAGATTGGCCTGATCATCATTAGCGAGAGCAATAATGCCACGGCAATAACGGTGGTTGAGTCCGGCAACTGAAAGTGTTTCCGGTAGGCCTGCATCGGCACAAAGGGCTGGGATATCGGCATGGTAACTGCGTAATTCCAGTTCATTGAGTGTTGTTTCGTCAATATCGATAACCACGGCCAGGAGTCCCATCCGGTCAATGGCTTCGATGAGGGTCGCGCCGGTATCACCATAGCCACAGATGATATAGAACGGTTCGCGCAAATTGCGTACAGAATGTGTAAAACGGGAGATAATGATTGAGCGTTTCAGTCCGGGTTGCTGAAGCAGGGCAATAATGCGGCCGATGGAATAAAACCAGATAATGACGGTCAAGTAGATTGAAAACAGCATCCACAAGCGTTGTGCCGTCGAAAAGGTATAGGGCAATTCGCCAAAACCGATGGTTGTGGCGGTATAGCTGATGACATAGAAGGCTTGCGATAGCGACAACTGCCAGGGCTGCCCCTGATCATCGCTTCCGGGCATCAGTGTCAGCCCCAGAATCGATATGGCATAGCAGCTGATAAGCAAAATCAGCGGCTGACGCAGGCGCCGCAGGACAACGAAGATGATGCTGTCCACCATCATAATGTCTGCCGGGTCAGCGCCTCATCATGACAGTTTCGATAATCAGCACGATAACCGAGGTGATATTGGCCATGAAGGCTCCGCCAGAGAGAGAGACAACACTGGCGAGACCTGATTCAGGCGCCAACTGATTGCCCATGTCGGTCACCAAAGCCCAAACGACGGCAGCGACGATCAGCTGCAAATCGGCAACCAGGCTGGCGGCAAGGTGAATGGCACCGATTTGAGTACGGTCGCCAAATTTGAGAACAGTCGCAATAAGATTGACGACGATGGCAGCAAATAACTCGTGGACAGGGTGGTGCAAGGGGTTATTGTTTTCGCCGATGAAAAAACCAAAATTCAGGGTCATGGCGAGGATGATAAAAAAACCGAAAACGACCTTTTCAAAACTCATCGGACATCAACCTATATCGCAAAATGGATTGTCATTCCCAGCGACCCATGGCGAGCAGTTTTGGTGGCGATGAGGATGATGGCTGATTATAGGTTCGCGAAGCATGGGGTGTCTATGGTTATTACGCACGTGGCATGCCTGGACGGCTGTCGAACAAGTCTCATAAAGCACGATACGGCGTTAGAATTCGTCATAAAACTTTATTTTAACGGGTTAATCACGCAGGTTCACCTGATTTTTTTGTCTCGTATGCACGTGAAACATTTATCAATAGCTTGCTCATAGCACCCCCAGGAGCCTAGCAATATTGTTGCAAGTCGCTGCTGCCCTGGGGAAAGATGCCAAGCTGGTCAATGAGTTCTTGAGCGTCATGTTGAATACTTTCGATCAGACCGGCAATCGTGGCCGCATTTATTGGCAGTGTCTGCCATTCTTTGCGTATGCAGGTTTCTTCAATCTGTGTGGTCAGTTCGTCTTCTGACCATGTTGGTAGCTCAGGGTGGCGTAAAATGATTGTGCTCAGCATGTCGCTGAGTTGGATGGTCTGGATTAATTGCCGGCTTTCTTCATCCATGTGAGGATATTCCGCCGCACTCAAGCGGTAATTGTGATGCAGACGTATGATGGTGCCAAGCATTTCCGGCAGCCCCCAGTGCTGACTGATATGCCAGCCGAGTTCAGCATGCGTATAACCGCAAATTTTAATTTCTGCGGCAATGACTTCAGCAGGGGTATGCCAATGTGATAAATCAATCTTTCCCAGTTCCTCGGGAGCTTTGTCGAACATAATGAAATGGCCAATGTCATGCAGCAGACCGGCGAGGTAGGCTTCTTCCGAATAGTGACTTAACTGTGGATTATGACGGGCGATATTACGACAACAGATTGCCGTTTCAATGGCATGTACCCAGAGGTATTTTTGCCCCGCAGTGGTGGGGACGAAGACGCGCAGCACGGCCATTGCTGAAATCATGCCAGCGATTGTTCGTGAACCAATGCGGACAATCGCCTGAGAGAGGCGGGTAATTTTGTGTGTCGGATGTGATGATGCCGAATTTGCCATATTGAGAATGCGAGCGGCAAAGGGAGGATCTTGTTCGGCAAGATTGATCAGTGTTTCAAAGTAATCGTCGGAATCCGGGTCTATCGTCAACAGCCGGGTGACGATACTAGGCAACAGGGGTA
>JALWQD010000013.1 GCA_026994735.1 Gammaproteobacteria bacterium
GGATTCACGAATGGCCGTTTCAATGTCGATACTGAGGCGTTGCGAATCTTTCAGGCTGAAGGTGTTGGGCGCTTCAATATTGATAAAGAACTGGCCGGTATCGAACTCACCAAAGAGTTCGAAGGGTAAGCGTGTAGCGGCAAAGGTGATAACAATGGCCAGACCCATGGTTGTCGCTAACGTTACCAGATAGCGGTGATGGAGCAGTTTGCGCATTAACACCAGGTAACGGCTCAATAGACGTGCCGCCAGGTGGCTGTTTTTTTTACCGCGTTGTTTGACGGTATGGAGGTATTCGCAGGCATGTGAGGGCAGGATGGCAAAGGCTTCAAGAAGAGATCCGAGCAAGGCAAAAATAACCACGACGGGAATGACGGCGATGAAAGCTCCCATGGTGCCACTGACGGCGAACATCGGCAAAAAAGCGGCAATTGTCGTCAGTGTTGAGGCGACAACGGGCCACAAGACCTCTGCGGCACCGCGTCGTGCCGCTTCACTGCGGGATAGGCCCAATTCCATATGCCGGTAGATATTTTCGGTTACAATGATGGCATCATCGACGATCATGCCGAGAACGATGAGGAAGGCAAAGAGCGACACCATGTTGATGGTATAGCCACTTTCATAGAGCAGAATACTGGCAAAGAGGAACGAAACCGGGATACCCATGGCGGTAATCAGGGCGACGCGAAAGTTAAGAAATAAATACAATGACAGCAATACGAGAACAAGCCCGACCAGACCGGATGACTTGACGGTATTGAGCCGTGTGCGGACATAGCGCGACAAGTCACTGTAAACATCAGCGCTAACGGCTGCTGGCAGGTTGGCAGGCAGTGCTTCGACCAGTGCCCGCACGCTATCGGCAACAGCGATCGTTGAGGCCTCTGAGGTCTTGGTGATTGTCATATTGATCGATGCCTGACCGTTAAAACGAGCCAGCGTCATCGGTTCTTCGAGACGTCGGCTGATATTGGCAACGGCGGCCAGTTGCAATAAGCCGCCATCGGCATTGCTGGCGATGGGAATCCGGCCAATCGCGTCAGCTGTAGCCGGCGTCGCGATGCCACGGAGCAGAATATCGCCTTCCCGGGCGCGGATTGTACCGCCTGGTAGATCACGCAGATTATTGCGCAGGACGCTGATAATACGTTGCAGGGGAATGCCATAGCTGGCCAGGCGTTGCGGATCGATTTCGACCCAGATTTCCCAGTCACGGTTGCCGGCCATACCGATGCCGGCGACACCCTCTATGGCCAGGATCTGTTCTTTCAGGGTTTCACCTTCGGCTTGCAGTGAAGCACGGTCAATAGCTCCGTAAAGAGCAACGCTGATGACCGGAAAGCGGGTCTTGATGCGACTGATGCGCGAGCGCTCGGCTTCCTCAGGCAGGCCATCGATACGCTCGATGATGTCGCGAGCCTGACGCAGGAAATCATCGATATCGGCACCCGGCTTGAATTCGATGAGGATATTCGAGACACCTTCACTGCTGCTGGAACTGATAATATCAATGTCTGACTGGCCATCGAAGGCCTGTTCTATGGGCAGTGTCAGTTGCTGTTCCACTTCTTCCGGCGAGGCACCGGCAAAGAGGGTATTGATGCGGACCTTGTCCAGTTCTATGACCGGGAACATTTCTTGTGGCATGGACTGCCAGGAGAGGATGCCAATGGTCGCTATCAGGGCGAGAAAAAGGTTCGCCAGAAGAGGGTTGCGGATGGAGAAGTTGATCAAAAACATATTTGTTTCAGTGTGTCCCGCTATCGGTTAGGGGAATAACGGTTTGTCCATCGCTGAGTGCAGCAACTGCATCACTGACGATGAGATCACCGGCATCGATGGCGCCATCGATGACTTGCAGGCGATCAACCTGGGGGCCAGTAAGTACCGGCAGGCGCTGTAAATGCCCATCTTCGAGACGAAAGACATAGCTTTTGCCTTCGTCATGCAATAAGGCTGTGACGGGAACGGTCAGGGCATTCTTGAGCTTTGCCAGAGGCAGTCGTGCCTGGGCACTCTGGCCTGGCAGCAGGCCCTTGCCGGAAAGGCGAATGCGCAACGGAAAACTGTATGTTGTGGCTTCCGGTGCTCTTTGCAGGGCAATGATGTGGCCCGTGCGTGGCTGGTCAGCGGTAATGACCTGGATCGTTTGTCCCTGTTGCAAGGCAGCGGCAAGTGAACTGTCGACCTCCAGATAGAGATCGAGTTGCTGATCATCAATGAGCTCGATTACCCGTTTGTTGGGTGTAATATAGTCACCGACTTCGACCAATACACGATTGACAGTACCGGCAAATGGTGCCCGTAAAGAGGTACGTTGAAGTTTGCGCCGTGCCTTAGCGAGCGTACTGTGAGCAATCGTCAGGCGGGCATCTGCACTTTCGACCAGTGCTGTCAGCTTGGCTTCCTCAACACGTTGCTGGAGCAGTTTTTGCTCACTGATTGCGAGTTGTGAGCCTGATGCCAGAGAGCCTTTTCGGAGTCGCTGGAGACGGTTGACCTCTTTTTCCTGTAGTACCCGGTTTGCCTTGACGAGGTGCAGTGTTTGACGGTCACGTTTGATGGCAGCGATTTCCTGGGCCAGTCTTGCTGTAGCCTCATTGACACTGTCTTGCCAGTCTCCATCGTCGATAAGCAGCAATAATTCACGCTTGTCGACAACCTGGCCACTTTCAACGAGACGCTGTTGCAAGCGACCGCTGATTTCAAAATGTAATGAGGCCGTGCGCACGGGTTGCAGGAGGCCGGTTAACCAGCGTACAGGCTGTATATCTGCACGCTTTACTTTGGCAACACTGACGTGAACGGTTGCTATGGGCCTGTTTTTAACTGACTTCTCAGGTTTGGTTTTGATCAAGGCCGCGATCAGCGAGCCACTGATGAGAATGATAAACAGGGCTATGAGCCAGAGACGCGTGCGATTGATCACCAATTTTCCTGCAAGCAATAATGAGGGATGAGATGGCTCATTCTACATCAGCACCGGCTTGGATAGTGTGAAGGCAGGGTTATGAGATTTGGCCGCTGAAAAAGTGTCTCCATGCCATGGTCTCTGGCTTGTCATTTGTGGCCCCTTCTGCTCTCATGACAATGTTGAGGTTACGAGCGAAAATTATGCTGATTAAATTATTTATCGGCCTGCTGGCGGCTTATCTGCTGTTGATGCTACTGATCTATTGGCGACAGGATCAGCTGCTCTTTCGCACTCACCAGGCTTTGCCGGAGACGCCGGAGGACTACGGCCTCGACTATGAAGACCTGCAGCTGCAGACTGCCGATGGTGTCACGATCAATGGCTGGTATCTGCCGCATAAGGAGAGTGCTTACGCCCTGATATTCCTGCATGGTAACAGTGATAATTTATCTAATATTATTCCTTCTCTGCGCTTGTTTCAGCAAATGGGCTTCAATTGCCTGGCGATTGATTATCGGGGTTATGGTCGCAGTCAGGGCCAACCCAGCGAAAAAGGAACCTACCTTGATGCTGAGGCAGCCTGGGTATATCTGCTGCGTGAACGCGGTTTCAGGCGTGAACAGATCGTTATTCTCGGACGTTCTTTGGGAGGGGCTGTTGGCGCATGGTTAGCGACAAGACATCGGCCTGCAGCACTGGTCCTGGAGTCCACTTATACGCGTTTGCAGGATATCGCTGGTGAGCATTACCCCTATTTGCCGGTCGCCAGGCTGTTGCGCTACCGTTATCCAACAATCGATCGTTTGCCCCAGATCAAAGCCCCGGTACTTATTATTCACAGCCCGGAGGATGAGGTCATTCCCTTTGCTCATGGTCAGCAACTGTTCCAGGCTGCACGGCAGCCGAAGGCCTTTTTAGCTATTCAGGGACAGCACTACGATGGCCATGAGACGAGCGGGGAAATCTATATTCAGGGTTTACGGTCATTTTTTGACGACCATCTGGAGATGCCGTTATCCGCTCTGATTAAGTGAGTGATAAAACGGGTTATACTCGCCTGCTCAACTTGTTTAGTAAGGAGAATGTCGGCGATGTTCCGAGCCTGCCAGTTATCCGCCTACGCTGTCATTCAATATTCTTTATCACTGTCAACGCGTTTGTTGCCTATCGTTGCCATGTTGCTTCCCGGGCCAATCGGGGCAGCGGGTCGACCGCCGACGCAGGTCATCGTGGCAACGGTCGAACAGCGTTCTCTGGCTGCTCGGCAATGGCTGCCGGCAACCGTCCTCAGCCTGCAACAAGCAACCATCGCGGCGGAGTGGCCGGGACGGCTATTGGCTGTTGCTGAAGCAGGCAGCCATCTCGCCAGGGGTGAGGAGATGTTTCGTCTGGATACGAAGGACATGGCCCAGGATCGTGTTGTTATCGCGGCCAATATTCAGCGTGAAGAAGCATTGATCAACTTTCTCGACAAGGAAACTTCTCGCCTGCAACGTTTGGCGAAGACCAATAATGCCGCGCAAACGCAGCTTGAAAAGACAGCCGCTGACCGTGACGTTGCCCGTGCGGATTTACGGGCTGCCCAAGCGCGCCTCAATCAGCTTGATGAACGGATGCGGCGGATGCATCCAGGCGCTCCTTTTGCAGGCATGCTGATGAAACGTTTGAAGCAACCGGGCGAATGGGCGGCTGTGGGTGATGACATTGTGCAGCTTGCCGATGTTGAGCACCTGGAAATCAGAACGACTGTACCTTTGAGTCGTTTGCCTTTTCTTGCGCTTGGCCAACGCCTTGATGTCGAAGTTAGCACGGAAAAGGGGTATCGGCTGCAAGGTCAGGGGCAGGTGAGCTACCTGATTACAGCGGCCGATGTGGATTCACATCGTTTTACTTTGCGCCTGACTTTGCCAAAGGGGGGGCAGTGGGCAATTGGTCAGGTATTGCGTGTGGCAATACCGACCAACGATGCCCGGCCGGTGCTGACCGTACCTCGTGATGCGCTTGTTCTTCGCCCTGCCGGGAATGCCGTTTTTCGTGTCGACAAGGAAGGCAAGGCTGAACGTGTTGCCGTAGAGACCGGCGCGGCTGTGGGTGATGTTATCGAAGTTCAAGGCGATCTTGCCATTGGTGATCAGGTTATTGTTCGCGGTGCCGAGCGTCTTCGTCCTGGACAGGTTGTGCATATTGCCAGGCCAGCGGGCGCCTCGTGACGCTGACTCGTTTATGCCTTGGCAATCCGGTGGCTGTCATGGTCGCCGTGCTGTTGCTGCTGATCTTTGGTTCGATCAGTCTTGATCGTTTGCCGGTACAGTTGACGCCTGAGGTTTCTGAACCCGAAATCAGTATTACCACCCGTTGGCGGGCGGCTGCTCCAGAGGAAGTCGAAAGTGCCATTGTTGTGCCGCAGGAAGAAGCCTTGCGCGGCTTGCCGGGGTCGACTGAACTGCTGGCCCAGGCGCAGCGAGGACAGGCCAAGATTGATATTACCTTTGCCGTTGGCACGGATTTACGGCGGGCTCTGCTGGAGGTTATGAACCGGCTGAATCGTGTTTCCAGCTACCCTGCCGATGCCGATGAGCCGATCATATCGACTGCCGGTGGCAACAGTCGCCCGATTGCCTGGTTTATTATCAAGCCTTTGGCGGGGAATACCCGCGATATTGCCACTTATCAGGACTTTGTTGAGGATATCGTGCAGACACGTTTTGAACGTGTACCCGGGGTGTCGATGTCCGAGGTTCGCGGTGGCCGTGAAAATGAGGTGCGGATTACCTTTGATCCCTACCGGGCGGCGGCGCTTGCTGTCGAGTTGCCTCGCGTTATCCGGCTGGCCGACAGCGAAGATGTGACCGGTGGTTTTGCCAATGTGGGCAAACGTCGCTATACCTTGCGTTTCCAGGGAGCACTGGCTGTTGATTCCTTTGCCGACCTGATTCTTGATTGGCGCGATGGCCAACCGGTGACCCTCGGTGATGTGGCCGAGATATCTGTGCGCCCGGTCGACCGCGAAAGCTTCGTTATCCAGAATGGCCGTCTGGCGATTGCCGTCAATGCCCACCGTGAAGTGGCCGTCAATGTTCTTCAGGTCATGGAGGGTTTGCAGCAGGCCGTGACGGAATTGCGCCAGGGGCCATTAAAACGGGCAGGCTTGTCACTTGAGCAGGTCTATGACGAGACACTCTATATTCATCGTTCAATCCGTATGGTGATCCAGAATTTACTGTTGGGGATCCTGCTGGCAACGGTTGTCCTGTGGTGGTTTTTTCGCCGTTTGCGGGCGACCTTAATGGTGGCCACGGCGATACCGATCAGTGTTCTCGGCAGCTTTATTCTCCTCGATATTTTTGGCCGCACGATTAATGTTATTTCCTTGGCCGGCATGGCATTTGCTGTTGGTATGGTGCTTGATGCGGCGATTATTGTCCTTGAAAATATCGTCCGTCTGCGTGAACAAGGTAAAGCACCGGTTGAGGCAGCGCTGACAGGAACCACACAGGTTTGGGGTGCACTGCTGGCTTCAACGGCGACGACAGTGGCGATTTTTTTGCCGGTGGTTTTTCTCAACGATGAATCGGGGCAATTGTTTGCTGATTTGGCGCTCTCCATTGCCGTAGCGATCACATTGTCTTTACTGATCGCGTTGACGGTACTGCCGACCGGTGCCAGACAATGGCTCAGCAGCGAGCAGGATGCTGATCGTCATGCCGCTTGGTGGCAGCTGATCACTGATCGCATTATGCGGCTGACAGATAGCCCCCAGCGCCGGGGTTTGTGGATTGTCGTGCTGATGAGTTTACCGTTGCTTGTGACCTTGTTATTACGTCCCGAGGCTGATTATCTTCCGGACGGCAACCGTAATCTGGTCTTTACCTTTATCAATCCGCCCCCGGGTCATAGTATCGACGCGATTGAAAAAGAGATGGGGGATGTGATTGCCCAGCGCATGCAACCTTATCTTGAGGGAACGCAACAGCCAAAGGTTCATGACTATTTTTTCGTTGCCTTTTCCAGTGGCGTCTTTATGGGTTTGCGGGCCGAGGATCCAGAGCGGACAGGGGAGCTGTTACCGATCATCAACCAGACTGTGCATGCTTTTCCCGACACCATTGGTTTTGCTTTTCGTGCTTCCCTGTTTGGTGGTTTTGGTAGTGGCCATAGTATCAATATGGACATTCAGGGGAATGATGTGGCGACATTATTGCAGGCGGCAGGGATGGCCTTTGGCATGGTCAGGACGGCTTTGCCAGGTGCTTCTGTACGACCATTTCCGGGACTCGATATGTCTTCACCCGAACTGCGTCTGACACCGCGTGAGCGCCGTTTGGCCGAGGCTGACTGGGATCGGCAGACGCTGGCAGCAGTGACACGTGCATTTGGTGATGGTCTTTATGTTGGTGATCATTTTGATGGTGATCGCAGGATCGATGTTATCCTTCGCGCCCGTGATTGGCAGACTCCCGAGGAGCTGCTGGCTTATCCTTTGGTGACGCCGGGTGGCATCCAGTCGTTGGGAGAACTGACGCAGCTTGAGCGCACATCTGGGCCTGCCGAGTTACGTCGTATCGACCGTCGGCGTACGGTGACCCTGCAAATCCGGCCACCTGAGGGAATGTCTCTCGATCAGGCTCTGCAGACAGTCAAGGAAAAGGTTGCACCGGCCATCGAAAGGATGCTCCCTGAGGATGCCACGATCAGCTATAGCGGCACGGCCGACAAGCTGGAGACCGCATTGAATAATATGACGGGCGTTTTTATTCTCGCGATTGCCATCCTTTATTTGCTGATCAGTGCACTCTTCCGTTCGTTTCTCGATTCACTGCTGGTATTGCTCGTTATCCCGCTCGCCACTGTTGGTGGTGTGATTGCTCTCTGGTTGCTCAATTTACTCAGTTTCCAGCCGATGGATTTGCTGACGATGATTGGTTTTATCATTCTGCTGGGTCTTGTCGTCAACAACGCCATCTTGCTGGTGCATCAGACGCGGGTGGCGGAAAGGCAGGGTCAGGATCGCCGTAGCGCAGTCTCCGAGGCTGTACGTTTACGCTTGCGGCCGATTTTGATGAGTACTCTGACGAGCCTGTTTGGCATGTTACCGTTATTGCTTAACCCGGGTGCTGGTACCGAACTCTATCGTGGCCTGGCTGCAGTCATCGTTGGCGGTATGACAATCAGTACACTCTTTACCCTTGTTCTTCTGCCGAGCTTGCTGCGCATCGGCGAAGAACGTCTGCAAACTCGCTGAAATTTCCCTTAAGCCTTCTCAAGACGAAGGTCTTGCTGCCGATAGCCTGATTGAACTTTGTGCCATTGAATTCGGTCCAGAATTGGTCTTCTCAGGAGGGATGTTCAGGATCGTGATGCGGGTCAATGATCTGCTTGTCGGAATGGCGTTTACTTGTATTAACGAATAGTTGCTCCCCGGGTACTTGTTATGACCTCATCCAGCACGCAGATTCAGCCGCTAAACGAACGCCAGAATGGCATCGAGCGTGGAACATCACTGCTTGATATTCGCAGTCGTGTGGAAGGTCTTGATGAATTACCACCAATGCCGGAAATGGCTCAGAAGATACTGCGCTTGAGTAGTAATCCTGATGCACAGGCAAAAGAACTGGTGGGTATTGTTGAACTTGATCCGGGCCTGGCCGCGACGGTCATCCGTTATGCACGATCACCTTTTTTCAGCTTTGGTGGCAAGATTGACTCTGTTTTTACCGCTGTCACCCGGGTGTTAGGTTATAATACGGTTATGAATCTGGCATTGGGGGCCACGGCGGCAAGATCTTTCCGGATTCCCCGCAATGTCCCGCTCGGACTCGATAATTTTTGGCGACATGCTGTTTATACGGCAGCGCTCAGTCAAGCTCTTAGTGCTTATATTGATGATGAGCAACGGCCACCAGGCGGCTTGGCCTATCTTGCCGGACTTTTGCACAATATTGGCCATCTTGTCCTTGGCCACCTTTTCCGACCAGAATTTCTGATTCTCAACAAGTATGTCAGTGCCCGGCCGGAAGAGGATATCATTGATATCGAGCATGAAGTTCTAAGTATGAACCACTGTGAGATAGGTGCCCTGCTGGCTGAGGCCTGGTTGTTGCCTGAAGAAGTTGCCATGGCTATCCGTTACCATCATGACCCAGAATATACTGGTGTCCATGCCGTTTACCCGCAGCTGATTATGCTGGCCGATGGTTTGTTGCGTGCTGAGGGAATTGGTGAAGGCTGTTTCATGGGCGCGGAAGCGGTGTTGCTGGAACGCTTGGGCATTGGTGAATACCAGGCGATTGCGCTGGTTAATAAGGTTTTGGCTGAAAATGAAGGGCTGGAATCAATGGCGCGGCAATTTTCATCCTGAGCCGGATTGATCGAGTAATAAAAAAGCCTGTTGTCATCATGACAACAGGCTTTTTTGGGGCTATTGGGCGCGGTGTCAGGAAGAGGCGCAGACCTGTGCGTAGTCTTCGTAACCAGGGAACTCGGCACCTTCGCTGCAATAACGGCAGTCCTTGCGTGGTTTAACCTTCAACTCTGTAAAGCGGGCACCAAGGGCATCGTAGTGCAGCATACGGCCGACCAGTGGATCGCCGATATCAAGAATGATCTTCAGCACTTCGACGGCCTGCAATAAACCCATTGTTCCCGGCATGACGCCAAGGACGCCAGCTTCGGCACAAGAGGGGGCCATGTCTGGAGG
>JALWQD010000014.1 GCA_026994735.1 Gammaproteobacteria bacterium
TGCTTGATGTCTGGATGAGCCATGGTGACCGCGTTGAAAAATTACCGCCAGGGTTCAAATTAATCGCCAGCAGCGACAACGCGCCGATCGCCGGCATGGCCGATGAGGCACGTGGTTTTTATGCTCTGCAGTTTCATCCCGAGGTTACTCATACCCGTCAGGGCACAAAAATTATTGAGCGTTTTGTGCAGCAGATTTGTGCTTGTGCGGCACTCTGGACGGCAGGTAATATTATTGATGACAGCATTGCCCGGATCCGTCAGAAAATTGGATCAGACCAGGTACTTCTGGGCTTGTCCGGAGGTGTTGATTCATCGGTTGTTGCCGCCATGCTCCATCGGGCCATTGGTGACCAGCTGACCTGTGTCTTTGTTGATAATGGCCTGTTGCGCCTTTGTGAAGGTGATCAGGTGATGGATGTTTTTGCACAACATATGGGCGTGCGTGTCATCCGTGTCGATGCTGAAGCGCGTTTTCTGGCAGCCCTGGCCGGGGTTGCTGACCCAGAAGCCAAGCGCAAGCGTATCGGTAACCTGTTTATCGAGATTTTCGAGGAAGAGGCGCGGCGACTGGATGGTATTCGCTGGCTGGCCCAGGGGACGATCTATCCTGATGTCGTCGAATCGGCCGGTACGGGCACCGGTAAGGCGCAGGTCATCAAGTCACACCACAATGTCGGTGGTCTGCCCGATGATATGGAACTGGAGTTGCTCGAGCCCCTGCGTGAGTTGTTCAAGGATGAGGTGCGTGAGATCGGGGTCGAACTCGGCTTGCCGCAGACAATGGTTTACCGTCATCCCTTTCCGGGGCCAGGTCTTGGTGTGCGTATTCTCGGTGAGGTGCGTAAGGATTTTGCTGATACCTTGCGGCAGGCGGATGCGATTTTTATCGAGGAGCTGCATGCGCATGATCTCTATGATGCCGTTAGTCAGGCCTTTGCCGTCTTTTTGCCCGTGAAATCAGTCGGTGTTACCGGAGATCAGCGTCGCTATTCTCATGTGATTGCCCTGCGCGCTGTCGAGACCATCGATTTTATGACGGCCCGCTGGGCCCATCTGCCCTATGACATGCTCGAGAAGGTTTCTTTGCGCATCATCAATGAAGTGGCTAATGTCTCCCGCGTTGTCTATGATATTTCCGGCAAGCCGCCAGCAACCATCGAGTGGGAGTGACGCTGACAGGTAATGTTTGGCACTGGCTGGCAACTGAAGGTATAACAACCTTGATCTATTCACAGTGTGAGTGAGGGCTTGAATGTGTCAGTTCCTGCCTTTGTCAGGATGATACATGACTTGAGCATGGCCGAAAAAAACAAAGCAAAAGTGTTTTATCATTTGAGATGGCGCTGCGGATCCTGGCGGCCATGCAATACCCGGATGATTTCAACCCGGTTGGCGGTTACACGATAAAACAGGATGTGGCTTTCGATGGGGATGCTTCTCGTGTCATGCAAGCGTTCGGGGTGCTCGCTTCCCATTAATGGTTGCTGCGTCGTCCATGGAAGTCGCTCAGCAGTTTCCCGGGGTGCTGAAAAAAATCAGACAGCACCGTTCGTTTCGAGGATAAGAGCAGCTATCGATGATCGGCAGGCAATCAGTGTAGAAGGCCTTTCGAAAAGGGGATAACACAATGGCTGGCAAGGGTGAATATGTTTCCCACGTACTGGACCTGCTCCAGGGTTTTGGCACCGTCACGGCAAGGTCGATGTTCGGTGGCCACGGGATCTACCGTGACAGGATCATCTTTGCCATTGTTGTGAGGGGCACGCTGTATTTCAAGGCTGACGATGCCAACCGATCCCGGTTTATTGAAAAAGGGCTTGATTGCTTTACCTATATAAGAAAGGGAAAGGTATGCAGTATGTCTTACTATCTGGTGCCGGATGAAGTGTTTGAGGATAGTGAGGCGTTATGTGATTGGGCGCGGGAGGCCTATGCTGCGGCTCTGAGAGCCAGGAAACCGTTGGCTGTGCTCACTCCGGCGGGAAGGTAACCACACTCGGCATCCCCGTGGCAAAATGGATGTGCCATAACCAGACGCTCAAACACGCATTACATGGAGCCGGCGCAGCCACGGTGTCAGATTGTCTGAAACCGAGAGTGTACAGGCATGATCCTGACATGGCTGCGGCCACGTTTGCACAGGAGGTGGGGCTGCCATTCGAGGCATCGGGTCGACTGGCCTGTTCAACCGTGGTCAGCGCTTATCAATACCTACAATCTGACCACTATCTTCCCGGCCGCACCATTGGACTCCATCATTTCGTGCGCCTTGCCGGTCGCTTTGAACTGAAAGATATGAGCGGGTTTGGCCTGGTATTCTCCTTGTGAAACCCGGTCCACAATCTCCTGCATCGGGATATTGCCCAGCGGGAAGTTCTTGCTGCCC
>JALWQD010000015.1 GCA_026994735.1 Gammaproteobacteria bacterium
TCGAAGTTGTCATTATCAATGGTGGCACGGGTGTGACCGGCCGTGATGGTACGCCGGAAGCGATTCGACCTCTGCTGGACCGGGTCATTGACGGTTTTGGGGAATTGTTTCGACAAATATCTTTTGGCAAGATTCAGTCCTCAATGTTGGCATCACGGGCGTTGGCCGGGACAGTCAACGGCCGTTATGTGTTTTGTATTCCCGGTTCGCCAAGTGCATGCGAGGATGCCTGGGACGAGATCCTTGTGTATCAGCTCGACAGCCGCTATCGGCCTTGCAATCTGGCCCAGTTGTTGCCACGTTTACTGGAAAGATAGTCTCTATCATGGCTGATCACGACTGTGATAGCGCCGCCGAGGCGATGCCTGCAGACGAGGCCTTGCTATACCTGCTGAGAGAGGCGCGACCTTTGGCGGCGATAGAACAGCTTGCTGTTGGCGATGTTCTTGGTCGCATACTGGCTTTACCGCAGCAGGCCGCTTTTAATGTGCCAATGGCTGACAACAGTGCCATGGATGGTTTTGCTGTCAATGCTGCCGATGTCCGCGAGGGCGAGATACTGCCTGTTTCGCAGCGGATTGCTGCTGGTCATCCGGGACAACCGCTGGCAGCAGGGACAGCGGCACGGATCTTTACCGGGGCCCTGATTCCGGCCGGTGCCGATACCGTTGTGATGCAGGAACAATGTCATTACGACGATGATACGGTTTGCTTCAAGAGACCGCTGGTGATCGGCAGCAATATCCGTCGACAGGGTGAAGATATTCGTTGCGGTGAGCAAATTCTCTCGGCTGGATTACGTTTGCGGCCGCAAGATATGGGCTTGGCAGCATCGGTGGGACTGGCAAACCTGCCGGTATTTCGTCGTTTGCGTGTGGCGATTTTGTTGACTGGCGATGAGCTACTGCAACCGGGCGAGTCACCCGAAGCCGGCAAGATTTTCAATTCCAATGCCTATATGCTGCGTGGTCTGTTACAGCAACTGGATTGTGAACTGATCGAGGCGGATACCGTTGCCGATAATCCGCAAGCAGTCCGTCAGGCATTGACTGAAGCGGCAACTGCGGCTGATCTGATTATCAGTTGTGGTGGTGTTTCTGTCGGTGAGGAAGATCATGTCTGTGATGCGCTGCGTGCGCTCGGTGAGCTGCATCTCTGGCGTATTGCCATTAAACCGGGCAAGCCCTTTGCCTTTGGCCGGATAGGGCAGACCGCGTTTATCGGTTTGCCGGGAAATCCGGTATCGACCTTTGTTATGTTCTGCCTTTATGCCCGGCCCTTTTTGTTGAAGAGCCAGGGGAGGAAGGATTTATTCCCTTTAAAATTACGGGTCAGGGCCGGTTTCAATCGCCCGCAAGCAACAACACGGGTGGAATACCTGCGGGCGCGTTTAAGCATGGTGGCATCAGAACCGCAGGTGACGATTCATCCGCATCAGGGTTCCGGTGTCCTCAGTTCAACCACCTGGGCTGATGGTCTGGTTATTGTCCCTGCTGGTGTATCTGTTGCGCCCGGTCAGTGGCTTGATTATCTCCGTTTTTCTGAACTTCTTTCTTGACTCTGTGCGGCTTTTTCTGGCGCCCGTTTTGCGGTTGATGTGGTGGCGCTGCTGACGTGGATTCTGAGCTGACATTATTATTGTTGGTGATCGGCGTCATGGCCGTGCTTTATTCTTCGGTAGGACACGGTGGTGCATCGGGATATCTGGCGGCGATGGCGGTGTTTGGTTTGGCGCCGGAAATTATGCGCCCGGCAGCGCTGTTAATGAATCTGGCTGTCGCCAGCCTGGTGTTGTGGCGCATGGCTCGTGTTGAACGCTTCGATTGGTCGCTGTTTCGGCCGTTGGCTCTGGCATCGATACCGATGGCCTATCTTGGCGGTACGCTGGCACTTGCGGGTGAGGTCTATCGAATCGTTATTGGTATCCTGCTGTTGCTTGCGGCGTTATTGATGATCAGACAAGCGCAGAAGGCAGAATATACGTTGCCAGCAAGCTTGTTCACGGTTTTACTGGCAGGTGCGGGCTTGGGTTTTGTTTCCGGCCTGACGGGGATTGGCGGTGGTGTCTATCTGAGCCCGTTGTTGCTCTTTCTGCACTGGACAGATATGCGCGGTAGTGTCGCCATGGCAGCACTTTTTATCTGGGTTAACTCGGCCTCCGGGTTGTTCGGTGTCCTCGCCCATGCGCCGGTTTTTACGGCTGAGATATGGCTTATGGTGTTGGTTGCCGTCATGGGTGCTGCGCTTGGTTCAGAGCTTGCCGCCAGGCATTTTTCACCGGCTCGACTGCGCCACATGTTGGGTCTTGTGTTGTTAATAGCGGGTTTACATTCCTTGTTTAGTGGTTGATCGTGGCCATCGGGCGAGGATGAATGCCTGCCCCTATAAAAGATTCATATTAAATACTCCTTTCCCTTCAGTGAGCGACCTTTTGGCCGACAAATGATTAACCACCTTGCTTTGTGTGAGGTGATTGTCGGGCGTCTGTTTTTGGGCAGAGCGTGTTTTTTTCTGATGGAGAGTATTCCTTGAAAACGATAATGGGTCCTGAAGCCGCCATTGGTTGTATCGTCGGTCTGGTTGTTCGTGTGGGCGATAACCGGGACATTATTCGCGACCAGTTAACGCAGCTGGAAGGTGTTGAGCTCCATGCTGAGGATAATCAGGGGCGGCTTGTTCTGACACTGGAGGCGCGGACGCAACGGCAAGCCATGTTGTTGACTGAAGAAATGCAGAATTTCGACGGCGTTCTGCAGGTGATGCCCGCTTATCAGTATTGCGATGAGTCGCCTGAAGTGGCTGAGCAAGGAGGTTGGTCATGGCGATAAACCGGCGTGAGTTTATCAAAGCAAGTGCTGCGACGGCAGCGGCGGCATCGATAGAGCTGAGCCTGCCGGCCAGAGCGGGGGATGATGCGCAGGCGAAAAACAGCATTCGTTGGGATAAGGCTCCCTGCCGTTTCTGCGGTGTGGGTTGTGGCGTTATGGTTGGTACACGCGATAACCGGATAGTGGCGACTCAGGCAGATCCCAAGGCCGAGGTTAATCGCGGACTCAATTGTATCAAGGGCTATTTTTTATCAAAAATCATCTATGGCGAGGATCGCTTGACGACACCTTTATTGCGCATGAAGGATGGGCGCTATGACAAGGAAGGCGATTTTTCACCCATATCCTGGGATCAGGCCTTTGATTTAATGGCAGAAAAATGGAAGCAGGCGCTGAAAAACAAGGGCCCGGAAGCCATTGCCATGTTCGGTTCAGGACAGTGGACGATCATGGAAGGCTACGCTGCTAGCAAGCTTATGAAGGCAGGTTTTCGCTCAAATAATCTCGACCCCAATGCCCGTCATTGTATGGCCTCGGCTGTCGGTGCTTTTATCCGTGCCTTTGGTGCGGATGAACCGATGGGTTGTTACGATGATTTGGAGCATGCGGATGCCTTTGTTCTCTGGGGCTCGAACATGGCCGAGATGCATCCGGTCCTGTGGACGCGGATCAGTGATACACGCCTGAGCAAAGCAGCGACAGAGGTGCATGTGCTGTCGACATACCGCCATCGCTGCTTCGATCTTGCCGATAACGGCATGATCTTTGTGCCGCAGAGCGATATGGTGATTCTTAATTACATCGCCAATTATATTATTCAAAACAAGGCCTATGACCAGGGGTTTGTCGATAAGCATGTCAATTTCAAGAAAACGGTCACTGATATTGGCTACGGTCTGCGTTCCGACCACCCCCTTGAGAAAAAAGCCGCTCATCCGGGCCAGGGAACCCTGACTGCCATCAGTTTTGCCGAGTACGCACGTCTGCTTGAGCCATATACGCTGGCATATGCCGAGAAACTCTCAGGGGTTCCGCAAGCAAAACTGTTGCGCTTGGCAAAGCTCTATGCTGATCCGCAGAAAAAGATTACCTCGCTCTGGACGATGGGTTTCAACCAGCATACCCGTGGTGTCTGGACCAATGGCCTGCTGTACAATATTCACTTGCTGATGGGGAAGATTTCCGAACCGGGGAATAGCCCCTTTTCGCTGACCGGGCAGCCTTCAGCCTGTGGTACGGCACGGGAGGTCGGCACCTTTTCACATCGTCTGCCAGCCGATTTGCTGGTAAAGAAAAAAGCTCACCGTGAATTTGCCGAAAAAGTCTGGAAATTGCCATCGGGAACGATACCCGCGAAGCCCGGTTTTCATGCTGTTGAACAAAACAGGAAGCTCAAGGATGGTGTTATTAATGCCTATTGGTCCATGTGCAATAACAATGTTCAGGCCGGTGCCAATCTAACCCTGGAAACCTATCCGGGTTATCGGAATGCGGATAATTTTATCGTCGTTTCAGATCCCTATCCGACCGTCTCGGCAATGGCCGCGGATTTGATTTTGCCGACAGCCATGTGGGTTGAAAAAGAAGGGGCTTATGGTAATGCCGAACGGCGCACGCAGATTTGGCGTCAGCAGGTGCAGGCACCGGGCGAGGCAAAATCAGATCTTTGGCAATTACTGGAATTTGCCAAGCGTTTCAGGACAGAGGAAGTCTGGCCGGCAGCACTGCTGGATAAATCGCCATCGTTACGTGGACGGACGCTCTATGATGTCCTTTATCGCAACGGTAATGTCGACAAGTTTCCAGCCCAGGAAGTGACCGATGGTGAGCACAATCGCTACCACAATGATGAAATGGAACACTTCGGCTTCTATGTTCAGAAAGGGCTGTTCGAAGAATATCGCCTGTTTGGTACAAGGGGGCCAAAGAAGGGACATAATCTGGCCTCTTTCGATCGTCTCCATCGTGAGCGGGGTATGCGCTGGCCGGTCGTTGATGGCAAAGAGACACGCTGGCGTTACCGTGAAGGTTCGGATCCGTTTGTACCGGCAGGGAAGGGCATTTATTTTTACGGCAACAAGGATGGTCGGGCGAATATTATTTTTGCCCCTTACGAGGCACCGCCGGAAGTGCCGGATGAGGACTATGATCTTTGGCTGTGTACCGGCCGGGTACTCGAGCACTGGCATTCAGGGTCGATGACCCAGCGCGTGCCGGAACTCTACCGGGCGGTGCCCGATGCGCAAGTGTTCATGCATCCGGACGATGCTAAAAAGCGTGGCCTGAAAACGGGGGATGTCGCCCGCATCGAAAGCCGGCGGGGTGATGTAACAGTCCTGGTCGAAACGGCAGGACGCAATCGGCCACCCTCCGGGCTGGTTTTTGTCCCTTGGTTCGATGCCCGTCGTTTGATCAACAAGGTGACACTGGATGCGACCGATCCCTTGTCGAAACAGACGGATTACAAGAAATGCGCGATTCGCATTAGCAAGGTTTAGGGGGCTGACAAGATGATGGTTAACTGTTGGCGAGTCTGTCTGGTACTGGTTTTAATGACTGTGGAGACCGCTTTATCAGCGGATGGCAGTATGCATTCATTACGCGGTGCTGCCGTTATTGATGGCCCCTCTGTGACGCCCCTGGCAAAGGAATGGCGTGACGGCGAGGGTAAGATCCAGCGTAATTATATCCAGCAGCCACCGCTGATTCCACATACGGTAGAAGGGATGAGTATCGACCAGGATGGCAATACCTGTCTGATGTGTCATCAGTGGAATGCCGATATGCCTGGTGCAACAAAAGTGGCGGTGTCACATTTTATTGATCGTCAGGGACGTGCGCTGGCGACTATTTCGCCGCGCCGTTACTTTTGTAATCAGTGTCATGTGCCACAAAAAAAGACCAGGCCATTGCTTGGCAGCCGCTTTAAAACAGCGATTGTCGACTGAATTCCCCGGCACGGAAGATGCCCCTGGCCAGGTTTTCTGAAGTGATATATACAGCCACTGATCAAATCGATATTCTTTTCAGAGATCTGCAAACAAAGGTGAGCTGATGTCTGACTGTCCATTATGTCCGTCCGAAATTGCGCCAACACAGTGTCTCTGGGAAGATGAACAATTGCGTGTGCTGCTTTGTCCTGAACCGGGTTACCCGGCTTTTTGTCGGGTAATCTGGCGCCAGCATATTGCCGAAATGACAGACCTGAATGTTGATGAGCGCATGCATTTGATGACGGTGGTCTGGTTGCTTGAGGCTGCGCTGAGGGCATTATTGGCGCCTGACAAGATCAACCTTGCCTCCCTGGGGAATCAGGTGCCACATCTGCATTGGCATGTGATACCCCGTTTTAACGATGACCGTCATTTTCCCGATACCGTTTGGGCACAGCCTCGCCGTCATGGTGTCGAGCACCCGTTGAATATTGACAGTTTGCGGAAGTTGCTAGAGAGCGGAATGGCCTAGCAGACTGTTGAAAAATGTCTCATGAGGGACGGTGCAGCGTTGAAGTTCGCCTGAAAAGGCTTGTTTTCGATTGAATCAATGGTGTTTTTCATCTGTTTTTGTCTTCTCTCCCTAGCACCTGAAGCCTCTTCAACTGCCAGCGAGCGCTATCACGGGTTTTATTGACGACAGCGCTTGCACCTGCGGCTGAAGATTGTGGTCATGTTATCAGCAGGCCTGAATGGTATCGAAAGTTGTGACATCGATGAGCCTTCGTGTTGACAGCAGTGATCATCGGAACGAGACGGCGCTTAGGGCTAATGACCGTCGGTTGGCAGCTGTTGGCATTGTCCGTCAGCACGCCGCAATAGCGTGGCTGCGACATCATGTCGCATTCCCCAGGTCCGCGTCGCTGGTTATCCTCAGCCTTTCGGGACAGCGACTTTTTTGTTGCTGTTTCCGGCAGGCATTAGTGGCATAGAAGGTGAAAGGACAAGGGGGTTTCGGGGTGAAAAAGATCTGTTTATATCTGTTGTTGATGTTGCTTTGGCTGCCAATGACGTCGGCATTAGCCTACGTTGGCCTTTGCTGTGGAAAATGTGGCGGTAATATGCCGATGAACATTCCCGGTGGTGGTGTGCCTGAAACGCAGGAAATCCGCTTCAAGATCAGCCCGATGTGGATGTCTATGGATGGGCTGCGTGATGGCAGCGAGTCGCTGGCTGCGGAGAGTTTGCTGGGTATGCCGGTGATGATGGGGAGCGCAACCGGAAAATACATGGCCGTCCCGGTGGCAATGGATATGCGTATGCTCAATACAGCCATTGGCTACAGCTTTACAGATGATTTCTTTGCGGCCTTGATGTTGATGACGAAGGAAAACGACATGGTCATGCGTTTCAATAGCATGATGCAGGGGCTGAGTGGGGAAAGTGGTTTTACCATGAAGTCATCAGGTCTTGCCGATACGATGGTGATGGCCAAGTATCGCCTTTATGCAGATGATCCCTTGATCCCCAGGCGTCAGGCATCATTGTTGTTCGCTTTGAGTATGCCAACCGGTTCCCTGGACGAGAAGAACGGTAATCATCCATTGGCGCTGCGCCAGACAGAGCAATTGCCCTATAGCATGCAGCTGGGTTCGGGTACCTTTGACCCAACGGTGGGTATTCTCTATCAGGCTTCCCGTTCGCCTTATTGGTGGGGTGCCAATGCCAGTGCAACATTGCGTCTCTATGATAATGATCGCGATTATCATCTCGGCAATGAATATAAGCTCGATCTTTACGGCATGTACCAATTTCGCCATGACATGCTCGTTCAGTTACAACTGAATGCCAGTCATAGAGACAAGATCCAGGGGGAGATGGATGAGGCTGTTACCGGTTTCTCCGGCCGGGTGACGAAGAATGATCCGGCATCACCCTATCTATCACCGCTCTGGGACCCAAACCGCTATGGTGGTCGCAAGGTTCTGGCAACAGTCGGTTTTCAATGGCAACCGACATCGCTGCAAATTCTTGATTTCAACGTCGGTGTGCCCCTCTACCAACATCTCAATGGGCCACAGCTGGAAGAGGATTTTCGCGTTATGTTGACCTGGTACATTGAGATTCCGACCGCGAGCAGTATTCGTTATAACGATCGCTTGAAAAGGGATAGTCAGCTTGGTTTTTAGGTCTGTGCTATTTGTCTGTGGAGATGTTTTTTGGAGGTCATGGGATGAAATCGTTGTCTTTGCCAACATGGTTGGTGTTATTTGTTTTGCTTCCCGCCTGTGCGTCGGTACAGTCCTTGCCCGAGCAGGATTCTGCGGCAGCAAAGTTGTTTGTCAGTCAATGCCGTGCTTGCCATGCGCTGCCTCATCCGGGTCGAAATTCGCCGGATGAGTGGTCGCATATCCTCGCAGTCATGGATCAAAGGATGGTTGAACGCTTTGGTAAAGGGCTGGCGGAGGAAGAGCGTGATGTACTCCTGACCTATTTACGGGAAAACGCGCGTTGATGGCGGGTGTATTGTCTTTGACCGAGCGACGTGGTTTGCTCTATCGCGCTCTACTGTGGCTGCCAATGATTGTCCAGATGGTGCTCGTAATTTGTCCGCAGCCGGTTGTGGCTGCTGATGATGTGTTTGCCAAAATGGCCATTGACCCGCCGAAGGTGCGCCTGCCGGCACCGGCATTTAGCGCTGAACAGCTGAATCACAGAGTCCTTTCGCTGGCTGACTATGCCGGCAAGCTGGTCCTGCTTAATTTTTGGGCAAGCTGGTGTTTGCCCTGTCGGGAAGAAATGCCGGCAATGCAGGATCTTTGGCAGCAGTATCGCGACAAGGGTTTTACGGTGATCGCCGTGGCTGCAGATGATAACCGGGAGGATGTGGCAAAATACGTCGCCAAAGCGTCGCTGGACTTTCCGGTTGTTCTGGATGTCACGGGCCGGATACGGCGAAAATATGAGGTGGTTGGCTTGCCAATGAGTTACTTGATTGGTCGTGACGGCCGTCTGTCTGGCCGCTTGCTTGGTCGTCGTGACTGGCACAGTAAAAAGGCCAGGGTGCTGATTGAGTCGTTGTTGAAGAAAACGGGTGGAGAACGCTGATAGAGGTTGCTTTAACTGCGTTTCGGTCTTTTTTGCAGTTTTCTTTGGAGTGTCCGGCGATGCATGCCCAGTGCCCGCGCAGTCGCCGATATGTTTTGCTCATTGTCTTGGAGTACACGCTGAATATGTTCCCATTCCAGGCGGTTGATCGATAATGGTGATGTGTTGACCTCAATATTGGCATCTCCTGCGTGGCGTCGAAAGGCCGCAATGACATCATCGGCATCCGCCGGTTTGGCGAGATAATGGATCGCTCCAAGTTTGATCGCTTCGACGGCAGTTGGGATGCTGGCATAGCCAGTCAGCACAATAATACGGGCATTGGGGTTCAATTGCCGTAACTCGGTGACCAGTACCAGTCCTGATTCACCGGGCATGTTGAGGTCAATGACAGCAAAATCCGGATAAGTGTTTTGCAGCTGCTTCCGCCCTTCATTGACATTGCCCGCGCTTATTACCTGAAAGCCGCGTTTGGCCAGGGCCTGGCCCATGATGTGGACAAAGGTTTCGTCGTCATCAACGAGCAGCAGGGAGTTGTTTGACGCGGGCATATTCATGATGGATTGATAAGGATCTCCCGCAGCGGTAATTCGACGATCACGCGGGTGCCTCCCTCTGGCCGCGCTGCCAGCACCAGTGTGCCCTGGAGGCGGTTAATGATCGCCTTGGCAAGGTAGAGGCCGAGTCCGTGGCCCTCAGACT
>JALWQD010000016.1 GCA_026994735.1 Gammaproteobacteria bacterium
TAGCCAGGTTTTTTCAGACGATTTTCCCGCAAAACGCTGATGTGCCTTCAAGGCCGCGAGAAAAGTCTCCTGCACCAGATCTTCGGCGATTGCCGGGTTGCGGATACGCATCAGCGCGTAGCTGTATAGGGCATCGCCATAGAGTTTAAGCCATTGTTCGGGATCAGTTTTTAGATTTGTCACAAACGCTCCAGAATCAGTAGGTCGCTGATGCTTGAGTATATGCGCCAGCGGCTGCTTACGGCTAGTTAAATTGCCCGGCATGAATGAGGTCGCGAACATTAGTTGCCGTTGACAGACCAGTCGTAATCAAGGAAGCCAATGTCTGCACTGGCGGGAATATCCGGGCGGTAATGGCGAATGAATTGCAGTCGCTGGTAATCATTGCTGCCAAAGTCATCTTCGAACCAGTCAAAGATCTTTGATACCATAATGTCGTGGCCATGCTTGCTTAGCCCTTTGCCGCCATTACCAAGGAAAAGACGTGCTTGATTGTCGAGCTGGCGGTCGAGTGTCGAAGCCTGATAGACCTCTTTGCTGAGATCCGGGCAGCTGACGGATGCACAGACGATGGCGAAGTGGATCCGGGGTTCCTTCATCTGCCGTAAAATGCCGTGTTCAATTTCTTTTAGCGTTATCGTTTTGCCGTCAATCCTGCCCGCAGGTTTTCCCCATACAGGTGAGAACAGGCTGCCAGCATCTTTGATGCTTGTGACTGGCCAGTGGTCAGCGACCATCTTTAAGGCAAAGATATTGTAGACATTGATATAAAAGGCCAGGCGTTGCTGGCGATTAGTCAGCTCAGTGAGCGGGAATTGGCTGATATCACGGACTAATTTTTTAAAGTCAGCATCATTGCCCAAGGCCTGATAGTTGACGAGGGTGAGGTTAATGCCATGTTTTCTGCCAGCAGTCAGATGTCGGTCGAGAATCTGGGCGTAAGTTTGCCATAGCTGTCGGCGAGAATTTTGATCACTGCTGGCCAGAGACAAGGGCGTGAATATGGCCAATATCAGGCCCAACAGGATGCTGTGAATGATGCCTTTGTTCATATCTTCCTCAGGGGGTTGATCGTTCCCGTGCGCGACAGGAAGTTATTGAAAATAATCCTGGGGTGGTCGATTGGCATTACCACAACTTACATCATTAATAGGGAAACAGCTTGTTGAGTGTCTTAGGCCGGTACTCTTCGGATCAACACGTGACGCTGTTGCCAGGCCAGCAGTAGAAGGCAGAAGGCGAGCAGGCGTAGAGGGTATTCCAGGCCCCAGATGAAAGGTGTCAGTGACCAGCGTACAATCATCCGCAGACCTTCGTGACGACTGATGATATTCGCTAACGTGGGGGAATGGCGATAATAGAAATCAACGAGCCATCGACCCGGCGCATTTGTGAGGAGTTGTTGGTCACGAAAATCGCGCAAAACCTGCACATGGGCATCAAGGTAGCTGCCATAGGCCGCCGTGGCGATAAAGCAGGCCCCACTACCTTTGCGCAGGCCGTTTGTATTGCTCCCGCTAGTCACCGTAGCTGCCTTAATGAGTGTATCGAGACTGCCAGTGTTGTTGGTTATGACGGGATCCTGCCCGCCCGTATCGGTGACGACAACGCTGTTTTGGATCGTGCCCGCTTGCTGGGCAATGACAGTAATGGTTGCCGAGGCCGACGTGCCGCTGGCGAGCTGGCCAAGTTGGCACTCAACAGCCTGGCCATTGAGACTGCAACCGGCTGAGGCGCTGTCAAAGAGAACCGTTGACGGCAGAGCATCCGTCAGCAGCACATTGCTGGCTGTGTCCGGGCCAAGATTAACGACAGTCAGGCTGTAACTGAGTTTTTCACCGACAGTGGCAGGACTTGGCAGCGCATTGAGAATCTCCAGTTTCAGGTCAGCGCCACGAATGACAGTGGGGGCTGTGATAATGCTGATCAGCAATGGGCTGATGTTATTGTTGCTCAGATTGTTGTCACTGTCTGCTGCCGATGCTGAGATTGTCGCCGCCAGTGTGGCTGTGCCAGCAGTGCGTGGTGTTGTGAATAATGTTAATGAGCTGTGATCACCGGCCGCCAGGCTTGGCAGTGTGCAGCTGATTTGCGGCAGGGCAGAAGTATCACAGCTCCAGGCATCCGCACTGATCGTTGAGCGCAAGTCGACTTGTGTCGGCAGGTCAATCAGCAGCCGCGGGTTCGTGGCGGCAGAAGGGCCAGCATTACTGATGCTGGCAATATAGCTCAAGTCAGTACCGATGAGTGCGGTATTGCTGCCGGCGACGACAGTCAGTCCAAGGTCGGTAACGGTAACGATGTTGATCGTATCGCTTGCTTGCGCAGGCTGGGCTGTTGGCGAACCGAGAAAATTGACACGGGCAACATTACTCAGGCTGCCAGCAGTAATGGCATTGACGCTGAGTGTCACTGTCGCCGTGGCACCATTGGCCAGGTTGCCCAATTGACAGCTGATAAGGCCACCATTGTTTGAACAGCTGCCGACGCTCGCTGTTGCGCTTAGCAGGGCAATGGCGGCAGGTAGTTGGTCGGTCAGGACGACCTCACTGGCTTGTCCGCCGCTGTTGTTCAGCGTCAAGGTGATTTCAAAAGGACTGCCGGCGATAATGGTGTCAGTGGGGTTGACAGTGCTGCCATTACTTGTAATCCGAGTGCTGATCTGGATATCGCTGTTCTCAAATATTGTGCTGTCAATGAAGATGTTCTGGTCGTTGTTGTGATTGGGGTCTATGCTGCCTCCGTCATCGATAACTGAAATGACGTTTTCCCGGAATGTGCCGGGGAGGGCAGCTGTCGTGGTCAGGTTCAGTGTTGTGCTGGCATTGACTGCAAGTGGGCCAAGTGCGTGTGTTGTCGGGGCTGCTGTGCCGAGTTGATTGCTGAGCGTGACATTGCCAATGGTCGCGCTGGGGCCGTTATTTTTGACTGTGATAAAGTAATTCAGCGCAGTGCCGGCGAGAACCTGTGGTGGTTTATCAAGGATCGAGATTACAGCCAGGTCGGTATAGCTGTTGCCGGCAGCCAGTGGTTCGACGGCTCCGATTGCACAGCTGCCACTACTGGCCGTGGTGCGCGGGAAACCGCGTTGATCGGTCGCTGGACAGCGGCCGCTATTGACGGGTAACAGGGCCACACCAGCAGGTGAGATGCTGGGGGTTGGACCGCCGTTAGCGATTGGCGTAGTGCTGTTCAGGACGCTGGTCGTGACGCCGGCCTGATCATTGGCTGCGAGCAGATTGCAGCTATTGTCATTATCGATGTTGTAGTTGCCCGATGTTAGATGGCCGGCGCTGTCCTGGCAGCTGCTGCTAGCGGCTGATTGACTGACAACGATGCTGTCTTCAAGCGTCGCAAAGCCTTGGTTGGGGCCGATGGTTTCGGGGTCAACGGCAATATTAACGCCGAGGTTCGAGACGGTACTATTGCCCGTGAATGTCGTGTGTTGCAGAGTAACAGCATCACTGCCATCGCTGTGTCGGGCAAGTGAGACATAGAGCCCTCCGCCCGTGCCTGTCGATGACAGGATTTGATTGCCTTGCAGAGTGCTGTTGATGATTGTCAGGTTGGCTGCTGTTGCGCTGGGAGCAGTGGCCGGGCCATCAACGTAGATACCGGCACCGCGAAAACGTGTGCTGTTATTGCTAATGGTCGAACGGCGAATGGTCAGGGCACCAAAGTTGCTGATACCGCCTCCTTGACCAAAGACAGTGGAATCAGCCGTATTGTTGTTGATCAGAGTGTCTTCAATAATGGCAATGACGCCGCCATTGATAGACAGGCCTCCGCCATTCTGTGCCGCGAGATTGTTATTGATCTGGCAAAAATAAAGATTGATACCGCCTTGCGGGATAGCGATCCCGCCACCACTGCCCGCACTGCTATTAGCACTGACGGTGACACGTGTCATATCGATGTTGGCGTTGAGGTTGGTCTGGTAAATGCCGCCACCGTTGAGTGAGGCGCTGTTATTGCTGACGCTGACATCCGTCAGTGTCAGCAGGCCGGCATTTTGCAGCCCCCCGCCATTGAGTGCAGAGCCGGCACGGATTGTCAGGTAATTGAGGTTGACTGTCGTGCCAGTGGCCATATCGAAGACGCGGTCAGCAAGGCCGCTGGCGTCGATAATGCTGCCATTTCCTTCAATCGTGAGGTCATCCCGGATGTCAAGGTCGCCGCTGAGTGCTGCTTCTTCATTTGCGCCGGTAATTGTCAGCAGATAGGTACTGCCATTGAGGATGATGGTGTCACTGCCAGGCCAGGCATTCGCTTGCTGTATCGCCGCCCGTAAACTGCACAGGTTTGTGGCATCAAGACAAATGCCGTCAGCGGTATTGCTATCAACGCTATCGACAGTCGTGTTGACGGTAAAAATAAATGCCTGGGCGGCGGGTATCTGGATGCATGCCAGCAACAGGAACAGCAGCAAGCGCTGCCGGAGGCCTGGATGGGGTTGACTGTTTAGTGGTTGCTCAGTTCGTTGACGCACGAAACTAGCGCTGTCTCTTTGGTAGTTGACCAAATTTTTTCAATCGCAGCATCATTCCTGACCGGTTGTATCCTGACAGCAGATCCAGCACTCCCGTACCAGAGACTGGCGTGTTGCCAACACTCGGACTCGCAAGTTGATTCGGAGTGATCATACCAGAATGACCACAGCTGTCATGGTGGCCTTCCTGTCGATACCCTTTTCTGTAATAACACCTTCTGCGAATGCCGACCCAGGTTTTTCCTGATAAAGCGTCCCGAGCTGGCAGCAGCAAGCGAGCCAGAGCTCAATTTTAGGCAAAGTGTATCACGGAGTTGGGCTGTTTGGGCTGATCAGTTGCTGAAGGAGGCGCGCTGGCCAGGAATTTTCGCATGTATCCGTATTGCAGAACGCATTGCCTGATCGTTTTGTCACGCCCTTTAACGTTTAAGTGCAAGGGGGTACTCGTATGTTACGGCGGTATTTGTACGAGGATAATGGAGCTGGCGACAGGAGTCGAACCCGCGACCTGCTGATTACAAATCAGCTGCTCTACCAACTGAGCTACGCCAGCACGCTTGCTACTGCGAGGGGGGGCAGTATAGCAGAAGCTGATGGCAGCGTTAGCCCTATTGCGGGCGAATTTTTTTGTCGCTGGGTAAATCCCCTGCTTCTTCTGGATAAGTGGTTGTTTAATGATGCTAAAGCCAAACGAACAGAAGGACGCTCTATGATGCAGAGCCGCTGGATCGGCAGGGGCCATTTGCCATACCTGTAAAGGAGATAGGGATGCAATCTGAGCGTCGCCAGTCAGAACGGCTGGTCTTTCACATGAATGAGTGCCGGGGTATGTTCACCATTGACAGTGGTGGCGATGAATATGAAATTGAAACGATAAATGATATTTCCCTGTCAGGGATCGGCTTTGATTTGCCCGTTTTTCTCGAGGTCGAGTGCCCGGTTTCAATAAGCTACCATGAAGAAGGGATTGAGGTCTCTGTATGCGGGCTGATCGTCTGGTGTCGTGAGCATCCCTCCTGTCCTGGCCTTTTTCATTTTGGTATGCGCTTTGATTATGAACAGAGAGATGAGAGTAGCCGCCTGTTACTCGCGTTACAGTGCTATACCGGGGCGCCAGAGGATGACAGTTTTTAGTCGTGCGAGCGCGTGCCGTTATTGCTGGGGCTGGACGCACCCGCCAGTATTGTTTATCGTCTTGCTCAGGGATTGTAGCGCAGACTCTTGATCTGCTATCGCCCCGATTTTTTTCTGTCATCATTATTAAGCAAGGAGTTTTCCCCGATGAGTGTCCTCGTAACCAAGCCTGCCCCTGATTTTACGGCTGCTGCAGTCATGCCTGATAACAGCATTAACGAAAATTTCAGTCTTTCCGACTACCGTGGAAAATATGTGGTTCTCTTTTTCTATCCTCTTGATTTTACTTTTGTCTGCCCGTCAGAAATCATTGCTTTTGACCACCGTCTGTCACAGTTTTCTGACAAGGGTGTGCAGGTCATTGGCTGTTCCGTTGACTCGCATTTTTCCCATCTGGCCTGGAAGAATACGGCTGTCAATGATGGCGGCATAGGTAATGTCCAGTATCCTCTCGTCGCCGACCTGACAAAGAGCATTGCCCGTGATTATGATGTTCTTTTTGACGAGGCTGTGGCCTTGCGCGGTTCCTTCCTGATTGATAAGGAGGGCGTGGTGCGTCACCAGGTGGTTAATGATTTACCGCTTGGACGTAACATCGATGAAATGTTGCGTATGATTGATGCCCTGCAGTTCCATGAAGAGCATGGCGAAGTCTGCCCGGCAGGGTGGAGCGAAGGCAAGCAGGGAATGGATGCCAGTCCGGACGGTGTTGCCGCCTACCTGGCGAAAGAAGCCGAGACCCTGTAGCCCGGTGATATAACGATTGCCAGAGCGCAAGCTCGTCGGACCCCCTGTTGTCCTTTTGTGCAACAGGGGGTTTTTTGTTGCGGCCTTCGGGGCTGCTAAGAGAAGAGTTCTTTATTGTTCGCCTTCAGGCGCGCATCATTGCGACTGACAATGCCTTTATCTACCAGCACGCTGAGACACTGATCAAGGGTTTGCATGCCCATCCCCTGGCCGGTCTGAATGGCCGAATACATCTGCGGCACCTTGTTTTCACGAATTAAATTGCGGATAGCCGGCGTCCCGATCATGATTTCATGGGCGGCAGCCCGGCCACCACCGGTCTTTTTCAACAGTGCCTGGGAGATGACCGCGCGCAGTGATTCCGACAACATCGAGCGTACCATTTCTTTCTCGGCGGCCGGAAAGACATCAATAATCCGGTCAATGGTTTTTGCCGCTGAGCTGGTATGCAAGGTACCAAAGACCATGTGGCCGGTTTCGGCAGCGGTCAGTGCCAGACCTATAGTTTCCGGATCACGCATTTCGCCGACCAGGATGATATCGGGATCTTCACGCAAGGCTGAACGCAGAGACTCCGAGAAGCCGTGCGAATCACGCCCCCTTTCACGTTGGGTGATGAGGCAGCGTTTGCTCTGATGAACGAATTCGATGGGATCCTCAAGGGTCAGGATATGACCGTATTCATTGGCATTCTTGTAGTCGAGCATGGCCGCCAGTGTTGTTGATTTACCTGAGCCGGTCGGGCCTGTGACGAGGACAATACCGCGGGGAAACTCGGCAATATCACGGAAAATATCAGGGGCGCCGAGTTCTTCCAGGCTCAATATTGTCGATGGAATGGTACGGAAGACGCCACCAAGACCGCGATTATGATTGAAAACATTGACGCGAAAACGGGCCAGGCCGCTAATTTCGAATGAGAAATCGGTTTCCAGATGTTCTTCGAAATCCTTCCGTTGTTTGTCATCCATGATGTCATAGAGCATGTTCTGGACGGTCTGGTTATCCAGTGCCGGGACATTGATTCGTCGCATGTCACCATCGACACGTATCATTGGCGGCATACCGGATGAAATATGAAGATCAGAAGCATCATTTTTGACGCTAAAGGCGAGCAGTTCAGCAATTTCCATATTTTTACCTCTGTAGCAATGTGTGCGGCGTCACGTTATGACCTTGTCAAAAATTAGCGGCAAGCGTGATTCATGCTTGAGTTTCAGCGATTTGATGGCCGGGTGGGCACATGTAGCGGCTGCTGTGAAGGAAACTGACGGGATCTTTCAAGTGATGGCCAGGCCGGAGGTGAAAGATGGCTTCTTGCGGGCTGTTTTCGCTGTCTGAATGTGGCGCTATAGTAGCGAGATGAAAATATCCTCAGAAGTTGTCGCCGGCCTGTCTGCTGTCAGACAGCGTCTGGCATTGGCTGAGCAGGCTGGGCGGCGGCAACGTGATGCTGTTGCCTTGCTGGCGGTTAGCAAGCGTCAGTCTGCCACCGCGATTGCTGCCTGCTATGCTGCCGGGCAGCTGAGCTTTGGTGAAAGTTATCTGCAGGAAGCGATAACCAAGATGGAGACCTTGTCATCATTGCCTATCGACTGGCATTTTATCGGTCGTATCCAGGCGAATAAAACGGCCGAGCTGGCGCGGCATTTTTCCTGGGTGCAGAGTGTGGATCGAGGCAAGATTGCTCGCCGGCTGGCCGAGCAGCGCCCTTCATCACTGCCGCCACTCAATGTCTGTGTGCAGGTCAATATCAGCAACGATCCGGCGAAGGCCGGTGTTACTGCCGATCAGGCCAGTGCCCTTTGTGAACAGGTGCAGGCGTTTTCTCAATTGTCACTGCGGGGCTTGATGGCTATCCCGCTGGCGCAACAATCTTCGCAACAGCGATGCCAGGAGTTTGCCCGCCTGCGGCAACTGTACCGGACACTGCAAGAACAGGGCTTTGCCCTTGATACACTGTCGATGGGGATGTCTGATGATCTTGAGGAAGCCGTCATAGAAGGGGCTACGATGGTTCGTGTGGGCAGCGCATTGTTTGGTTTACGAGGTGAATAGGACGTTTTACGCTAGACTGTCGTTATGCTGCTAAGTAAAGACGTCGGGTGCAACCATCCTCTCAACGTCGGCAAGCGCTACAATGTCTTATTGACAGATTACCTTAGATCTAGGGAAGGCCCATGAAGAACAGTCAAATCACCTTTATTGGTGGCGGAAATATGGCCAGTTGCCTGATTGGCGGTTTGCTTGCCGATGGTTTCCCGCGCCAAAAAATAGCCGTTGCTGATCCTGATGCAGCAACACGTGCGAGTCTGCGGGAGCGTTTTGGCTGCCAGGTCAGTGCTTCCAGTGCTGCCTTTATCGCTGCCGCTGATGTTGTCATTCTGGCCGTTAAGCCGCAGGTCATGCGGACTGTTGTCAGCGAGCTGCCGGCAGACACCCCCTTGCTGTTGTCGGTTGCCGCCGGTGTTCGGAGCGGTCAGTTGCAGCATTGGCTTGGCCGGCAGGCGGCAATCATTCGCGCCATGCCGAACACTCCGGCCCTTGTCAGTAGCGGTGCGACGGCTTTATTTGCCAATGAGCAGGTATCTGCTGGCCAGCGTGAATTGGCCGAATTTATCCTCCGGGCAGTGGGTTTGACATTGTGGCTTGAGGATGAAACAGCGATGGATGCCGTGACGGCAGTTTCTGGCAGTGGACCGGCCTATTTTTTCTATTTCATGGAAGCCATTGAAGCGGCCGGGCGTGAGCTTGGTTTAAGTGCCGAGGTGGCTCATTTACTGACCTTGCAAACAACCCTGGGCGCTGCTCGTATGGCGCTTGAGAGCGAGGCTTCTGTCGCTGAATTGAGGCACCAGGTAACCTCACCCGGTGGTACGACAGAGCGTGCCTTGCAAATGCTTGAGAGCGATGCTGTGGCGGAGAAAATCAGTGCCGCTGTGCGTGCTGCCCGGGCAAGATCACAGGAGCTTTCGATGATGCTCGATGAGGGGACGTCTTGATGCAGGAATCCTACGTCAATAATGCTGCTGTTTATATGATTGACACACTTTTTGGTGTCTATTTGTTTTTACTCATGTTGCGTTTTTTGCTGCAATTGACACATGCCAGTTTTTATAACCCGATCAGCCAGATGTTGGTCAAATTGACCAATCCGCTGTTATTGCCGCTGCGTCGTGTAATCC
>JALWQD010000017.1 GCA_026994735.1 Gammaproteobacteria bacterium
GGATAAACAACCACATGCAATGTCCGCTGCCAATCGGCTGCCCGTTGCCGACTCAGCCAACTGTCGATAGCAACGAAGGCAAATATAATCAGTAGCAGGGATATACGTAATCGACGCCACATATTATTAATTTCTCCCTCAATGCCAACCAACAATCAAAATCATGGATTGTTTCTCCCTATCGGGGGTTGTGATACTGTTTATCGTACAGGGTGCGGTTCTTTTACCTGTCTCGACAGGAGCAAACCAGCAAGGCCACGCATCACTCGACTACGAACAACAAAAGAAATTGGATACTTTGCCGCCGTATCCTTTAGTAATAGCGTCCTGGCTAACTTAAAAAAACACAAAATGACCATTGCCCCTTTATCGACAGCCCACGGAGGACATTAAATTGAGAACGCCTTGCGCCTCATGCCTACTGTTTCTATGCTGTCTCTTGTTAACCCCGGCCAGCAGCTTGGCCATGACAATAAACAGTGATGCCATTATCGTCGCTGATGACGGCTTCGATTGGGCTGCCGGTGACGACAGCAATGATGCTTTCCTGTCTTTTGAAGATGAATACCAGGAATCTCCAGCAGAGATTGCCGATCCCTTCGAGGGCCTCAATCGCGGCATTTTCTGGGTCAATGACCAACTCTATTTCCTTTTCCTGAAACCGCTGGCCAAGGGCATGCGTTTCCTGCCCAAACCAGCCCGGCAGGGCATTGATAATTTTTTCAATAATATTGGTGCCCCGCTAAGAGCAGGCAATGCTATGCTGCAATTGAAATTCGAGGCCATGAGTCGCGAATTGCTCCGCTTTTTGATCAATTCAACTGTCGGCATCGGTGGCCTCATAGATGTCACTCAGGGAACAGGCCTCCAACGGGTCAATGAGGACTTTGGTCAAACACTCGGACACTATGGCATAGGCCCTGGCCTTTACATCGTCATGCCACTACTGGGACCTTCAACGTTGCGTGATGCGCTCGGCGATACTGTCGATGCACTTTTTGATCCGATCTATTTGAATACCGACACCAATCGTGACCTGTTAACCGTGAAGGCAATCAAAACCATTAACACTCTGTCACTTGACAATGACACTTATGAAAGCATCAAACGTGACAGTCTCGACCCCTATCTGTTTATTCGCAACACCTACATCCAACACCGTCAAGTTCTCATTGACGAATAGGCAACCCTAACAATGAGTTTACAACGCTCACTATCACCCTCATGCTGGCTGATGATTATCCTTTTCTCGATGCTGCCACTACTGTCCTGCACACGCACAGATGACAGCTCATGGCTTGTCGGTCAGTGGCAGGTCACCTACAATCCCGCTCATGATGATGAAGACCGGCTGATTTTTCTTGACGGAGAGCAGATACGCATAGAAATGTCTGATGGTCGCAAGGTCGAAGGCCACTATCGTGTCATCAATGACGACCTGATCCTGACGCTGGCGGTCCCCAAACGCCCAACCGAAGTCCATTTTCGTGTCAGCCCGGACCATCAGCGCCTGATTTTCAAAAATGGGGCCTATTATCAGCGTCAGAAATAGTCGGCCTTTCAGGTCACCATAACCAAAAAGACAACAAACAAAACGACAAAGGCAACAGGCCACAATACCGCCGCCCAATCCTTGTTTTCGGCACGCTTACTCTCGGCCAATGCCTTCTTGATTCCTGGACGAAACAAAAACACCAGCGCAATTGCCAAGATAGCAAGAAATACCTGTTCCCAGACCGAAGGACCGCCGTCCATCATCATTATTCCTCCCTGTTATCATAAACAATCCCATCATATCGTTTGCCCTCAGGACTGCAAGGAAAAGCGGCAAGCTTGCCGACATCAGGGCATTTAGCAACATCGTTGCCTGTTCTTCTGCACCGGTTGTTACTCTCTCACATACAAGCTGCGTCAGAACAGGCACAGAGCCTACGCCCTCTCTGCTGTCGCCATACCCAGCAACTGGACCAGTGAAAACAATAAGTTAAAAACTTGAAGGTTAATAAATAGGCAAACTGGACGCTATCCATTGATAGAACCCTTGATGCCATATTAACGAACAGGTAATACTATGAATCAGCTTGCTCTCAATCTTCCCGCAGACCACCATGCTGACGCCGAGGATGCCAAGCGCTGGGCCAATGATTTTGCCAGCCTGGTGTCACCACCCGATGTCTGTGTACGGCTTTTTGATATTATCGAATCCCACCAGGCAACCGCAGGCAAGATAGGTGAAGTCATCATGACCGATCCTAATCTTTCCGCGCGTCTACTGCGGGTCGTCAACAGCCCCTTCTACAATGTCTCGCATAAAATTGACACCCTCAGCAGGGCCATCACCGTCATCGGTATTACCGAACTCTATAATCT
>JALWQD010000018.1 GCA_026994735.1 Gammaproteobacteria bacterium
TAGGAAAATGAATGTTTGTAAAAATGCATAAGGATTGCTATGTCGATTACCAACCATATGGAAAAATTTGTTTCAGCTTGTCTTGAAAAAAGAAATTTGCAACTAGATGAAAAAAGTATCGAAGATATCCACTGTCTGACGCTCAATAATTGCCGCGCCTGGTATGTCAGGGATGTTAAAAAAGCAGAATCATATCTCACGAAAAGCTCCCTGTTGACGATCATCGAGGAAGTCAATTTGGCACTGGATGTGGCGATAAAAAAAGTGTTGTCATAAAGCTATTGTTGTTTCTCCAGGGCTGTCAGCCATAGCGAGCGAACTGTGAGCAGTTCGCTTATAGCAGCCTCTGCTGTCCGGGTTTTCGGAGGTATAACGGTGTTTATCGATGGCTACAGAAGGCACAGCCAGCTTTTGGGGGCTTGGTGTCATTTAAGCTGGCCATGTTGGCTGCCGTGCAGTGGGCAACGGGGCGCAAAGAGGGGGCGGATACAGCTTAGTCGTGTTTATAAGGAAGCGGTTGCCGTGTAAGCAAGATATCTTTCCAGAAACAATTTGGCAGAAGTCTCTAGGCTGTTATTTCGGTTGACAATACAATTGCAGGCGCTTTTTCAGGGGCCTCAATTTGCTCAATAATTAATTGCAGGCTTTCCTGGCCCCGAAAGCGGTTGATGTCGAGGCGATAGGCAAGGTGAACGTTGGCACCGATCTCAGGACAGTCTTCTTCACGGGTATTAAAGGCAATGGCGTCAATGATTTGTTGGCCATTATGTGGGCTGACTCGTAATTTGAGATGTTTGCGGCCGACGAGACGCTTTTCATGAAGGATGAAGAGACCATCAAAGAGCGGTTCCGGAAACCCCTGTCCCCAAGGGCCGCCTAGGTGGAGCAGGCGGGCACAAGCCAGTTGGTGTTGTTCCGCAGGCAATGGGCCGTCACTTTCAATGATTGCTTCGAGGGGGGTATTACCGAGCTGGATGCTGACTTCATGGGCAAAGGCCAGGCGGAAGGTTTCGAAGTCTTTTCTGGCCAGTGATAAACCTGCAGCCATGGCATGGCCGCCAAATTGGTGGATTAATGCCGGTTGTTGGCGATCGATACTGGCAAGGACATCACGAATGTTTAGGCCCTTGATTGATCGGCCTGAGCCCTTGAGCATATCCGGGTGGTCATCACCGGCGAGGGCGAAGGCGATGACCGGTCGGTGCAGCTGTTCCTTGATCCGTGAGGCGAGAATGCCGATGACGCCCTGATGCCATTCGTCATTGAACAGTGCCAGACCGGAAGCATGATCGGTGCGCGGAATGTCAGCCAGATAGCGCTCAGCCTGTTCTTGCATTTCACCTTCGATCTCACGCCGTTGCTGATTGAGCATATCAAGGTCACTGGCTAGCTGCAGAGCTTCTGCCGGATCATCACTGAGCAGGCAAGCGATACCCTGGCCCATATTTTCCAGACGGCCAGCGGCGTTAAGACGTGGGCCGAGGGCAAAGCCGAGATCACTGGATTGCAGATGGCCCTGGTTACGACCAGCGACAGTGATAAGCGCCTTGATGCCCTCGTTACAGCGACCGTGGCGGATACGCGCAAGCCCCTGGTTGACGAGAATGCGGTTGATGCGGTCGAGGCGCACGACATCGGCAACGGTGCCGAGGGCAACGAGGTCGAGTTGGTCAGCCATATTGGGTTCGGCGATCCCTTGTTGGGAAAACCAGCCTTGCTGGCGCAGCAAGGTGCGTAAATGGACCATGACATACCAGCACACTCCGACACCGGCGATATGTTTGCTAGGAAAGGTATCTCCAGGTTGATTCGGGTTAACGATGGCACAGGCCGCCGGTAATGTTTCACCGCTGAGGTGGTGGTCGGTGACAACGACATCAATGCCGAGGGCATTGGCCTTGTCGATGCCTGCATGACTGCTAATGCCATTGTCAACAGTCATGATCAGTGCCGGATTGAATTGTGCATGGGCTACCGCGACGAGTTCCGGACTGAGGCCATAACCAAAACGAAAACGATCAGGCACTAAATATTCGACCTGTTGGCAGCCAAGTTTACGCAGGGAACGGATGGCAAGAGCCGTGCTGGTGGCGCCATCTGCATCGAAATCACCGACGATCAGAATCTTTTGGTGTTCGGCCATTGCCAGCGCCAGTCGCTGACAGGCGGCATCAATACCTTTCAGTGCCTGCTCGGGTTTCAGTGCCTGGGTTGTCTGCTGCCAGGCTGATGCGGCCTCGCTATCACGACGGGCATAGACGTGACGAAGGATCTCCGGCAAACCTTCCGGTAATGGCTGCCCGCTGACGGCACGCTGAATGATGCGTTTTTTCATGATTGTCCTATGTGATCGATTAATTTACTTCGCC
>JALWQD010000019.1 GCA_026994735.1 Gammaproteobacteria bacterium
CTGAGGAGGCGCGAAAAAGTAGTTTGTGCCTGGGTGGCGACAAAAAGTCCGCGCACGACAATAAAGCTGTAGACCAATAGCAGTATGAGAATGCCAATAAGGCCGAATTCCTCACTGAGAACAGCGAAGATAAAGTCTGTTGATCGTTCTGGCAGAAATTGCAAGTGTGATTGAGTACCGTGCAGCCAGCCCTTGCCATAAAGGCCGCCGGAACCAATGGCGATTTTTGACTGAATAATGTGATAACCGGCACCGAGAGGTTCTCGTTCCGGGTCGAGGAAGGTCAATACCCGGGAACGCTGATAGTCGTGCATGTTATACCAGAGCAAGGGTGCGAGGGCGGTGAGAGAGATCAGGCTGCCCAGAATATAACGCCAGGGGATGCCGGCCAGTAAAATGACAAAAACCCCCGAGCTGGCAATCAGCAGTGCGGTACCCAGATCCGGTTGCCGGATAATCAACAGGGTGGGGATAATGATCAGCAAGGCGGCGACAGCCAGTTGTCGGGGACGCGGCGGCAGAGCCGCATCAGCGAGGTACCAAGCGACCATCACTGGAACGGCAATCTTCATGATCTCAGATGGTTGAAAACGGAAAAAACCGAGGTCGAGCCAGCGCTGGGCTCCCTTCCCTTCGTCTCCGGCAATGAGGACAGCAATCAACAACAGGATACCAATACCGAAAACCCAGGGAGCCCATATTTCATAATAATGAGGCGGGATCTGGGCAAAGATAAAAAGTACGAAAAAGGCCAGGCCAAGACGTGTTAACTGACGGATGACCATGGCTTCTGATTGCCCACTGGCGCTGTAAAGAACCATGAGGCCGATACTGGCGAGAATGATCAGCCCCAGTAACAAGGGGATATCAAGGTGGAACCCGCGGACAAAAGGGAAGGGCGTCGCTCGCCGGCGGTCGCCCCAGCGTGGCTTATTGGTTGCCGGGATATCATTCATTGGCTGCGTTCACTTATTTGCTGCATATAGGTATCAATGATTTTTGCCGCTACCGGGGCCGCTACTGAACTGCCATGACCACCATTTTCGATAATCACTGCGACGGCAATTTGAGGTGCATCTGCAGGTGCGAAGGCGATAAAAAGTGCGTGGTCACGAAAGCGTTTAGCGACATCTGCGGCCTTATAGACTTCATCCTGTTTAATGCCGAAAACCTGTGCAGTTCCTGTTTTTCCGGCTATCGTGTAATCACGATTTGAATGTATGCGATGGGCCGTTCCCTTGCGATAGCTGATGACTTTGCGCATGGCTGAAATCATGTCTTCCCAATCGCTTGGGCGCGCCAGGTGGATGTTGCTGCCATAACGGGGTGGGCGAATCTGCATGGCCGGGTCATCTGCTGTTTGTGTTGCAAAGACCAGACGGGGCTTGATGCTCTGGCCACGACGACCGAGAACAGCCGTCGCTGTTGCCAACTGCAGGGGTGTGGTCAAGGTATAGCCTTGGCCAATGCCTGTTATCAGTGTTTCTCCAGGATACCAGGGTTGCTGACGGCGAGCCCTTTTCCATTGCCGTGAAGGTAGCAGGCCCGAAGATTCATGGCTGGTATCAATGCCGGTTGGCAGGCCAAAACCAAATTGGCCAAGAAAAGGGTGGATCAGGTCGATGCCGAGTGCTTGTGCCAGATCGTAAAAGTAAACGTCACAGGATTCGATGATTGCCTTTCCCAAGGTTGTTACACCATGTCCCCGTTTTTTCCAGTCACGGTATTTATGGTCATCACCGGGCAGTGAAAACCAGCCGGGACAAAATGAAGTGGTGTTGATACGGACCTTGTTATTGGCGAGCCCGGCGAGGCCAATAAATGGCTTGAGTGTCGATCCGGGTGGGTATTGGCCATTGATGGCGCGGTTAAAGAGAGGCCGGCTTGGTGAGTCACGTAAGGCGGCAAAGCTCTTATGGTCAATCCCCGTTACAAACAGGTTGGGATCAAAGGTAGGCAGGCTGACGTCAGCGAGGATATCGCCATTCTCCGGGTCGATAGCGATGATGGCACCATGGTGCTCAGCCATGGCCTGGACAGCGACCTGCTGAAGATTACTATCGATGGTCAGATAAAGGTTTTGCCCCGGTGTTGCTGGTGAGCGCTTGATGATTCGCAGAGTGCGGCCGAGAGCATTGGTTTCAACGTGCTCGAAACCGACCTGGCCATGAAGTTCGGATTCATAAAACTTTTCGATCCCCGTCTTGCCTGTGAAACGTGTGCCTCTGTAGTTAGCCGTATCAAGGTGTTGCAGTTCTTCTTCATTAATACGGCTGACATAGCCCAGTGAGTGAGCCATCAGGCCGGCCAGCGGGTAGTCGCGAATCAAACGGGCATTGATTTCAACGCCGGGCATAAGATGCAG
>JALWQD010000020.1 GCA_026994735.1 Gammaproteobacteria bacterium
GTGCCCGCACTCGTGCCAAACGCGCAAAACCGACCCAGCCCACAACACTCAAGGCGATAACGACATTATCCATGCCTGGCCCCATAACACCGGCCATAGCAATGGCCAGCAAGATACCAGGAAAAGCCAGGAAGATATCGATGACACGAACGCAAAAGAGGTCAAACCAACCGCCTAGATAAGCAGCAAGAATACCGACCGCGGTCCCAATCAGCGCCGATAAGCCTACGACCCAGAGAGCAACAAGAAAAGAATAACGCGCACCCACCAAAATACGCGCCAACAATGAACGGCCAAGATCATCATAGCCCAGCCAGCCAGACAGCCCTGGTGGCAATAAAATATGCCCGAGGTCGATGTTGTTGGCCTGGTCAGTCCAAAATCCGCCTAGCATCGCCGTCAATGCCCAAAGGGTGACAACTAAAAGTGCAAACCGCTGTAAATAGTGTCTTTCAGGCATAATGGATACGCGGGTCAAGGCGGGCATAGATCATATCGGTCAAGGTATTGACAGCGACATAGCTCAGACTGATCAACAATACACATCCTTGCACCAATGGATAGTCACGACGCTGGATAGCCTCGATTGTTAATTGACCGATACCGGGCCAGGAAAAAACAATCTCGGTAATCACAGCCCCTGCCAGCAGAGCACCCAGTTGCAAGCCCAGCAGGGTAGCCAAAGGCAAGCAGGTATTCCGTAAGGCATGGGCAACAATCACCCGACCCTCGGACAAGCCTTTCGCCCGCGCTGTACGAATATAATCTTCAGACAAAACATCCAGCAATGTCGCGCGCACCATTCGTGACAGGATTGCCGCCAGCGCGGTCCCCAATGTCAGCGCCGGTAGCAACAGAGACAAAACACCTTCTCGCCCGCTGACAGGAAACCAGCCCAGCCATAAGGAGAAAACCAGGATCAGGATCGGCCCCATCCAAAAATTAGGAATAGACACCCCGAGCATGGCCAGGGTCATCGCGCCATGATCCCAGCCGCTGCCTCGTTTCAGCGCCGCCATGACACCCAGCGGTAGCGCCAATAAAAGAGCGATGAGCAAAGCAGCAGCAGCCAATTCAATCGTTGCCGGCAAGCGTTCAAGCAGCAGCTCTGCAACCTCCCGGTGAGAATGCAGCGATTGTCCCAGATCAAAATGCATCAGACCCGTCAAATAATGCTCGAACTGAACCGCTAAATTCTCGTCCAGGCCCAAAGCATGGCGTAATGCTTCGCGGTCGGCAGGTTGGCTCGACTCCCCCAACATCACTTCGACAGGATCTCCTGGCACCAAATGAAGAAGGAAAAACACCAGTGTCACAACCCCAAAAATGACCACGACAGCGCTCAACAATCGAGCCGTCATTGAACCATTCATCGGCTTTCTCCGCCAAGCCAGGCCTGGCGACAACGCCGCTTGACATCGGCGCCATCCTCACCAATATAAACGGCATCTCCGCTCTTCACCCAGTCAAACAGCAACAGTAAGGCATGGTTAGCCATACGCACACAACCATGTGAAAGCGGTCGCCCAAGAGCCACTTCAGCAGGCGTCCCATGAATATAGATATAACGCCTCATGGTATCGACATGCCCCAAACGGTTATGGCCCGGCTGGCAGCCACTGAGCCAAAGAATTCGCGTCAGTATCCAGTCACGCTGAGGTTCGGCTGCTACCTGTCCATAGCGGTAAACTTCACCGCTCGGACGGCGGCCACGAAAAACCGTACCGACAGCCTCACCGCTACCAATCTTGGCTCGAATACAATGCCAACCCCGTGGCGTACAGCCACTATCCCGCTTTTCCCCAGGGCCATTGGCTGCCGTTGAAACCAGGCTCTCAAAGATGACCTGACCACTGCTGAGCACGGCAAGGCGCTGACTTGATAGATCAATGACAATCAACCGTCGCGGCAATTTTTCAGTGCCTAGTGACATCGTTCAAACCATCTAAATTGCCATCAATCGCCAGCCGGTAACCCTTCACATCCTGGCGGCTAATGAGAACATTATCCTCATACCACAAGGGCACATAGGGCAACTCAGCCAACAGCAGAGCCTGCAGTTGGCGATAATCTGCGCTGGCCTGATGCCAGTCTGCACTTTCTGCGCGATCAATCAGAGCATCCGCTTCTGGGCTACGAAAACGTCCCCTATTGGCACCATTCGGGGGTACTGACTCACTGTGGAAGACATAGCGAAATATATCCGGCAATTTGATCCCAACCCACATTAAGCTGAACATCTGGAAGCGGCCAGCCTTGATATCGCCATAAAATGTCCCCCAATCATAGCTGCGTAATTGTACCTCGATACCGACATCGGCCAATTGCTGCTGAATAATCGTAGCCAAACGCAAACGAAAAGGATCACTGGATGTCTTGTAAATCAGGCGAGGCCGCCTGTCGCCAACTAAACCGGCCATTAACAGTAATGCCCGCGCCTTATCCGGATCGTAGGCCGGCATCCGTATTTCCGGGTTTCCTGCCCAGTGCTCCGGTGGCAACAAGGCCACTGCCGGGCGCGCAGCACCACCAAGAACATGGCGAATAATCGCTTGCCTATCGATAGCCATCGCAACCGCCTGCCGCAGCGATAAAACAGCCGTTTCAGCATCCTCGAGATTAAAACCAAGATAGGCAAAATTACTGCCACGCCCGCGCTGCACTTCAATACCGTCCTGTTGCTGCAGATAGGTGACCAATTCAGGAGGCATATCATTTTGCATCATATCAACCTCTCCCCTGAGCAGTTTCAACGCCCGAACGGTCGGGTCCTTCACCGCAAGAAATTCAACAGGCAGATCATCGCGCTGACGAATAATGCGCAAATGCCCTTCATCTGGCCAGTCCTGAAAACGAAAACGGCCACTGCCTATGGGCTGACGATTGAAAGGGTGGTTTTTTGCCAGCAAATCAGCGGGCAAAATGCCCATCAGCAAACGCCCAGGAAAAAGAATATCAGCGCGCTCGAGAAAGAAATCGATTTGTCGTTGCCCATGCACCCTGATCGCTGAGATATGCGACAAAGACAGGCGATGTGGCGAAGCCTTTTGCGGATCCAGGATATCCTCATATGTCGCCTTCACATCGTCGGCAACAAGCAGCCGTCCATTACTGAAATGAGCCTCGTGACGCAGTGTAAAGCGATAGTGCCTGGGGTCAATCTTCTGCCAATCGGCCAGTGCAGGAACTGGCTTCAGTGTCTCATCAAAATCAACCAAACGCTGGTATAACAAGCGATTTATCCGTGTCGAAGCGGCATCGGTTGCATAGCGAGGATCCAACGTCACAGGCATATTCGTCAAGGCAAAACGAACGCCCGGGTGGCTGCGTTCAGAACAGCCGACAAGGCTGGAAAAAACCGCCAGAAGAAGCAATATCTGATGCAGACGCGACTGCAAACTACCAATCTTTGTACGGGTGACGAGCCAAACAGACATTATAATAACGGCGATCATCAGAGACTTCGAGGCCAAGCCAGGGAGGGCGGGCAAAGACCTCATCCACTGCCACCAATTCTATCTCTGCCACGACCAGGCCGGCATTGTCACCACTAAAGACATCAATCTCCCAGTAATGGCCCTGGTATGGAACAATATGGCGGCGCTTTTCAACAACAGCCTCGAGACAATACTTATCAATCAATTCGAGTCCGTCAGGATAGGGGATTTGATAATCAAACTCATCCCGCGCGATAGTCAGAGTAGCACCTTTAATATTGATATACGCAGCAGTATCAGAAAGACGAATGCGTATCGAACTTAGCGCGGTATTGGCGATATAGCCCTGACGGTAATTACGCACCTCAGTGACTGCTGGCCGCCAATCATCATTTGCAAGCAGAAACTTGCGCTCAATCTCTGTTGCCAAAATTGCCACTCCTTCACCAGACCTGGCAAGTGATAAAGACATGCCAGCCAATCATTAGCTCAATCTATCGAATCATCGCCCTAATTGCCATCACCCCAGGCACCAAGGTAAGCCTGTATATGGTGCTCATCAACGAGCGAATCTAAAAAATCGCGCAAGGCCGTACATTGCTGCCGGTATTCGCTCAAGCCATAATTACCGGCAACCCTCTGCAAACGCCAGGCCAATAGCCATTGATTGAGAATGTCCCATTCTGCCGCCTGCCGCTCTGTCAAAAAAACATTCTGCTGTCGCTGGCGATCAGGCAAACCACAGAGGCAAACCTGCTCATCAAATGAAACCTTCCCGAGAACCGTGCTCAAATCAACATACTAGCCGTTTGCCAAGGCGGGGAGAAAAGACAGTTCACGCAGCAATGCACGATTACATAGTAAATCATAGCTCGACTGCCGCCGGGAATAGGTCACCACACGGTCAGCTGTTTGTAGCTCCTCAAAAAAAGCCTGCAATTGTGCAGATTCATTTCCAGCATTGATGACAAAATAGTCCCGTTTGAACACTTCGCCGTCATTGCGCAAGCATGCAATGGCTGTCAGCCGCTGCAAATGTACGCCTGGCTCATCGCTTGTTGCCTCGGGCAACTGACGGCACTGATGGCGCATGACATTGATAACGTCATCGTCAGACAAATCACCGATGTTATGGAGACGACGCCCGGCAGAAACATCAATTTCATGGAGAAGCGAAAAACTAAGCATATTCACGCGCCAAAAACGGCTGTTGAAAGATAGCGATCACCACGATCACAGGTCATCGCAACAATAACCGCCTGCTCAACTTCACGGCTCAGACGCAAGGCAGCCGCCACAGCCCCACCTGATGAGATGCCAACAAAGATACCTTCTACTGCTGCCAATTTGCGAGTCGTTTCCTCGGCCGTCTGCTGATCCATGTCGATGATGCGGTCAACGCGGGCCGGCTCGTAAATCTTTGGCAGATAAGCCTCAGGCCAGCGACGAATACCCGGGATAGAAGCCCCCGCAGATGGCTGTACACCAACAATCTGGATCGCATCATTCTGCTCTTTTAGGTAGCGGGAAACTCCCATAATTGTCCCTGTTGTCCCCATAGCGCTAACAAAATGGGTGATTTCACCGCCGGTATCGCGCCAAATCTCGGGGCCAGTCCCCTGATAATGTGCCAGCGGATTCGCCAGGTTCGAGAACTGATCCAGCATGGTCCCTTTGCCGCCAGCAACCAGCTCGCGCGCCTTATCAATTGCCGCCTCCATACTGCCTGCGGCAGGCGTCAAAACAATTTCTGCGCCATAGCTTTTCATAATTGCACGCCGCTCTTCACTCATATGCTCGGGCATGACGAGGATCATATGATAGCCCTTGATCGCTGCCGCCATCGCCAGGGCAATGCCGGTATTCCCGCTGGTCGGTTCAATCAGCGTATCACCCGGATGAATATCACCCGCAGACTCGGCCATGGCAATCATATTCATGGCCGGACGATCTTTCACTGATCCGGCCGGATTATTCCCCTCCAGCTTGAGCAGGATTACATTTCCTCGTTCATCATCAAGCAAGCGCTGCAAACGCACCAGCGGAGTATTACCGACATAACTCTCAACCGATGGATACTGTCTCTGCATTTTGACTCCCCCTCATGTCTGGTAACCGCTCAATTCGGCAAGAAAAAGACACATTCATGGCTATCGTTCAAGTTCACCCATGATTGTACGATATATTCATGGAAGCCAATGTTTATATGTTATATCAGTAAGGTAAATTTTCTACCGGCACAAAAGCACTGGCACGGACAGCAGGTCGATGAGTATGACCGTCATCACCTGCCATGATCGCCACAGATCGATAACGGCTTGGCAACTGCCGCGACACATTCCGGAGGACTGACATGACGATAAAGGAAAAACGGCGTAATACCCGGAGTGAATTAAACCCGGGCGACCATCATAACCTGTTTTTTTTGGAAAAAGGTGATGTATCCCATCCCATCAGCAAGGTGCGTGATGTATCAATATCGGGCGTCGGCATTATCACCGATGCACCTGCTGAAAGCAGTGAGAAAGTGGCCTTGACCTATCATTCTGGAGACTTTCGCCTGACTATCAACGGCATTGCCGCTTGGTGCAGTGCCAATGATGACGGTAACGGCTATGCCATGGGCATCGAATTCGACGCCTGCGATGCCGCCGATAACTCCCTCTTCTTTCTCGCTGTCCGTAAATACCTCGACGATTTTGATAACGTTCCGGTACCTATGGCTGAAGCCTGACAGACAACACCCATGGACACAAAAAAGGGGCCAAATGGCCCCTTTTTTCATGCCGACATTTGCGGCAGTTTTCACCGTGCGTCTAAACGACAGCCTTCATGCTCAGACGAATGCGGCCCTGCTTATCAATCTCAAGCACCTTCACCTTAATCACCTCGCCTTCACTAAGCTTATCGCCGACATTCTCGACACGCTCTTCCGATATTTGCGAGATATGAACAAGGCCATCCTTGCCAGGCAAGATCGTCACAAAGGCGCCAAAATCCATGATCTTGGCGACACGTCCTTCATAGATCGTACCTACTTCAACCTCAGCTGTAATCTGCTCGATACGATGTACAGCAGCCTGACTGGCTTCGCTGTCGCTCGAAGCAATCTTGATCGTGCCATCATCATCGATATCAATCGTCGCCCCTGTTTCCTCGGTCAGGGCGCGAATCGTTGCGCCGCCCTTACCGATGACATCACGAATCTTGTCGGGGTTAATCTTCATTGTCAGGATGCGCGGAGCATGTGGCGAAATATCGGTACGTGGAGCATCGATTACCTTCGCCATCTCAGCAAGAATATGCAAACGACCGGCCCGTGCCTGCTCAAGCGCACGGGACATAATGTCACGGGTAATACCATCAATCTTGATATCCATCTGTAAGGCTGTAACACCCGTTTCGCTGCCAGCAACCTTGAAATCCATATCTCCTAGATGGTCTTCATCACCGAGAATATCGCTGAGGACAGTACTGCGCTCATCTTCCTTGACCAGCCCCATGGCAATACCGGCCACAGGCGCCTTAATCGGCACGCCTGCATCCATCAAGGACAGGCTGGCGCCACAAACCGATGCCATTGAGCTGGAACCGTTTGACTCGGTAATCTCAGAAACGATACGCAGAACGTAGGGAAAGGTTTCGAGATCAGGTAGTACAGCGGTAATACCACGACGGGCTAAGCGGCCATGACCGATTTCACGACGTTTGGGACTACCAACAAAACCTGTTTCACCGACGCAGGAAGGCGGGAAATTGTAATGAAACATCAGGGGATCGCGGCGTTCGCCCTGCAAGGCATCAATGATCTGCGCATCACGTCCGGTGCCGAGTGTTGTGACCACGACGGCCTGGGTTTCACCGCGGGTAAACAGCGCTGAACCATGGGTCCGGGGTAACACCGAGGTGCGCACGCTAATCGCACGTACCGTCTCATGGTCACGGCCGTCAATGCGTGGCTCACCCGCCAGGATACGCTCGCGTACCGTCCTTTTCTCAAGGGCGGCCAAGGCACCCGAGACTTCGGCCGGGCTCCATTGCCCATCGTCGTCAGCAGCAAGACGGGTAACAAGTTGCTCGCGAATCTCGGCCAGACGATTCTGCCGCTGTAACTTCTCCTGAATCTGGTAAGCTTCGGCAACCTGGCCTGCGGCGGCGGCAGTAACTGCTGCCTCCAGCGCCTGATCCGTTTCCGGGGCCGTCCAGTCCATGGCAGCAGTTGCAATTTCTGCAGCCAGCGCCTTGATCTCGCGAATAACCGTCTGTTGCGCTTCATGACCAAACATGACGGCGTCAAGCATCACCTGCTCGGAGAGTTCCTTGGCCTCGGATTCAACCATCAGGACAGCGGATTCAGTACCCGCAACCACGAGGTCGAGAGCAGAATTTTCAAGCTGGCTCATGGTCGGATTGAGGACGTATTGACCATCAATATAGCCGACACGTGCAGCAGCAATGGGGCCGTTAAATGGCAGACCAGAAATACTCAGTGCCGCTGAAGCACCAATAATGGCAGGAATGTCAGGATCAATTTCCGGATCAAGGGAAACAACCGTCGCGATCACCTGCACTTCATTACGAAACCCTTTCGGAAACAGCGGCCGTAATGGACGGTCAATTAATCGCGATGTCAGCGTTTCCTTCTCACTGGGACGCCCTTCACGCTTGAAAAAACCACCCGGGATCTTACCCGCGGCATAGGTGCGTTCCTGATAGTTGATTGTCAACGGGAAAAAATCACGCCCGGGATCAGCAGAAGACTTGCCTACGGCCGTTACCATGACCACGGTATCCCCCATACTGACGAAAATAGATCCACTCGCCTGACGAGCAATTTCGCCACTTTCGATCGTTACGGTTTGATCACCATATTGGAACTGTCTTTTTACGGGGTTCACTGTAATTTACCTTGGCTGGAAACGGACTGAAAAACAAAAACGCCGAGCCACCCCAGGCAGTTTCCTGCATGGGCCGGATCAGCGTAATAAGACTTCATAATATTACTCGGCAGCTTCGATCGCTCTGATCGACTCCTAACGACGCAGGCCTAAACGCTTGATCAGCGATTGATAACGCCCGACATCACAACGGCGCAGATAATCAAGCAGCTTGCGTCGGCTGCTCACCATGCGCAGCAATCCCTGACGGGAATGAAAGTCGTGTTTATGTTCCTTGAAATGAGTCATCAACTGCTCAATACGAGCCGATAGCAGGGCGACCTGTACTTCCGGTGAACCGGTATCACCCGGGGTAAGCTGGTAGTCATTAACCACCTGCGATTTAACTTCGGCATTCAATCCCATAGCAAAAATCCTGATTCTTCAAAAATGGTTGACAAAAAACGGCGCTATTGTAGCTGTTAGCAATACCTGCTGACAAGACAAATATGCGTATCGTTTACTAATCGACAGTTTTTCCTGTCATTAACTACCGACCAACAGTCGGCGTGGCGCAACACGGCCATCATCAAGAATATGCCCGACACCGAGAAAACGCTCGCCATCGGTATCATATAACCGTACCCAGCCTTCGGACGGCGCACTGGGCACCTGTACCGCTTGTCCCTGGCGGATAAAATAGGCGCTCTGCTGGCCGAGACAAACATCAGGCCAATGCGCCAGGGCATCACCAAGACTGAGCAGTTGCTCATCGAGGCGGTCAAAGCCTCCGTCGGCCAGCGCTTCCAGCGCTTCGATGGTCAACATAGGCATCTCGTTGAAACCAGCCACAGAAAGTCGGCGTAACTCGATAACATAAGCGCCACATGCCAGTGCGCTGCCAATATCTTCTACCAAGGTGCGAATATATGTGCCTTTCGAACAGCAAACATCAATTTCAAGGTAATCACCGTCCTGTTGACGCAGATCAAGGCCATGGATCTGTACTTTACGTGCCTGGCGTTCAACTTCAATACCTTGACGAGCCAATTCATATAACGGCCGACCGTTGAGTTTAAGCGCAGAATACATCGGCGGAATCTGTTCAATCTCGCCAAGGAAAGCGGCCATAACCGTGGTGACC
>JALWQD010000021.1 GCA_026994735.1 Gammaproteobacteria bacterium
CGCGAGAGGAAACAGGCGGCCGTGACCGTGCCGGCTTCGCGACCACCGACATTCCCCATGTCAGCGAAGTTGCTGTCGATCTGTTTCTGATATTCATCCCATAATGGCAGGCGCCAGGCACGATCCTGTGTGGCTTCACCGGCACTGAGCAGATCATTGGCCAGTGCGTCGTCATTGGCCAGCAGGCCCGTGGCATGGCCGCCGAGGGCGATGACACAGGCACCGGTAAGGGTGGCAATGTCGATGATACGGGCGGGCTTGAAGCGGGCGCTGTAGGTCAGGGCATCACAGAGAATCAGGCGGCCTTCAGCATCGGTATTGAGGACTTCGATTGACTGCCCGGACATGCTGACAACGACATCTCCCGGTTTGCTGGCCTTGCCATCGGGCATGTTTTCAGTTGTCGGGATGATGCCGACAACATTGAGTGGCAGTTGCAGGGTGGCAATGGCTTTGATCGTGCCGAGTACACTGGCAGCGCCACACATGTCGTATTTCATCTCATCCATAGCGGCTGACGGTTTGATCGAAATACCGCCGGAGTCGAAGGTAACACCCTTGCCGACAAGTACTTGTGGCGCATCCTCTTGCTTGCCACCCTGATAATTCAATGTAATCAGTTTGGCATCTTCACGGCTACCACGGGCAACGGATAACAGAGCGCCCATATTGAGTTCTTCCATATCCTTTTCTTCCAGGACATCGACAGCAAGTGCGCTAAACTCACTGGCCAGTTCGCGGGCGACATTGGCCAGATGACTGGGCGTGCAGACGTTGGCAGGCATATTGCCAAGATCGCGACAGAGGGTGACACCCGCGGCAATGGCTTTGCCCTGTTCGATACCCTGTGCCAGGGCGGCGCTGTCGACGATGTCGCCGTACAGGTCTAGCTGTTGCATTTGCAGTGGCGATTCTTCTTTTTTGAAGAGTGTAAAGCGGTAGAGCTTGCTGGCGCTGACCTCGATATGCTGGCTGGCTTTTTCAACAAGGTCGCGTCCATCAACGGTCAGTTCACAGAGCGTTGACAGGGCATCGCTGATACCGCTGGCGGCGAGAGCCGCTGTAGCACTGCTGACAATCTTGCGGAAATCGGCATTCGATAGTGGGGCATCATCACCACAACCGACAAGCAGGATGCGCGGACTGCTGATGCCGGCAAGCTGGTGCAGCATGAGTGTTTCGCCGGTCCTGCCTTTAATGTCAGGGCCAGATAATAGGTTTAGAATAGCCCCATTGCTGGCCTTGTCGAGACTTTGGGCTGCGGGGCCTAGCTGTCCGGATGTAAAGACAGCGACGATGATGCAGGCGCTGGTTTGCTGGCTAAGGTCATTGCAATTGACTGTGAATTCCATGCTTTCTCCTGATGGCAGGGGGGTGGTTGAGTGGCCGAAGACAGCGATCGAAAATTATTTTGCTATGCCTGACGCTCATCTTCGCTGTGAGGGCCTCTCATGAAAAAAATAACAACGCTTTTTGGGGCGTTGAAGTAATCATAGCGGAAGCAGCATGAGTTTACCTGAAAATGAATCACCCGACAGTCCACCCATGAACGTCGTTTTTTTCATATACTGGCCGTTATGATTCTGACCCGTTATCTCTACCGGGAAATTCTGGCGACCTTGCTGGCGGTACTTTCCGTTCTTTTGCTGATTTATGTCAGCAATCGTTTCGTGCGCTTCCTTGCGGATGCCAGTGCTGGCGATTTGTCAGGACAGGTGATTTACCAGCTGCTGGCTTTGAAAACGCTCAGTGCCTCGGTGATGCTCATCCCCTTGTCGCTGTTTTTTGCTGTTTTGTTGACGTTCGGGCGGCTTTATCGTGATAGTGAAATGACTGTGCTACAGGCCTGCGGTGTCAGTCAATCCTGGTTTATTGGCCGGGTGCTGGCGCTGTCATTAGTGGTGGCCGCGCTGGTCGCACTGATTACGTTGACGCTGGCGCCGTGGGCTGAGGCAGAGAGTGATCGTCTGATTGACAGGCAAAAGGCAGTTCCTGAGGCGATGTTGGTGACGCCGGGACGTTTTATCCAGATACGCGCCGGTGCGGGTGTTATCTATGTCGAAAAACAGAGCCGGAATGGCCAGACGATGGAAAACATCTTTATTTATATGAGCGAGGATGATGATGAAATCATCCTTAGCGCACCGCGTGCACATTTTGATATTCGTGACGGTGGCCGGCTGCGCTATCTCGTCCTCGAAGACGGTTTGCGATACCAGCGACGCGAAGATGGCAGTCGCTATAATCTGGTTAGTTTCCGTGAACATGCTTTACGCATTTTGCAACGATCAGTTGAACCCTCTGTTGTGCAGACCCGTGAATTACCGACGCGTACACTCTGGAC
>JALWQD010000022.1 GCA_026994735.1 Gammaproteobacteria bacterium
TCCGGGAGCACTTCGGAGAACTGGAGGCGGGTGTGGCCTGTGGCTTGGTGCTCCGCCATGACCATGGCTCGCAGTACATGAGCCATGCCTTCAAACAGGAGCTCCGCTTCCTGGGAATCGAGTCCAGCCTGAGCTTCATCAAGGCACCCGCGGGCAATGGGGTGGCTGAGCGGTTCATCCGGACCTTGAAGGAGCAGATCCTGTGGCTGCGAACCTTCGACACCGTCGAGGAACTCTGGCAGGCACTGCTCGAATTCAAGGACCGGTTCAACAAGCATTGGCTGCTCCAGCGGCATCGTTACGCCACACCCGCACAAGTGCGTGCGGCCCACACGGCCATGGCGGAGGCGGCGTGAATTTTGTGCAAAATAGTGTCCAGGAATTCGGGGGCTTTACAGTGATTATCGTCCCTTCCAAAAGGTTCCAGCGGACCTTTCCTTGATTAGTCATCGTAGATATTATTGCCAGATTCTCCAGCCTCTGGGTCACCCGCACCTTCTCCTTCGGGGCATAATCATGGCTTTATGGAGTTCACAACCTCGGAATGGTTTGAGATCCTGCTGTTTCACCAGATACGCCTACGCCTCATGTTTCGGGCAGTGTCAGAACTTGTTGATCAGATCCTTCATGCGTTTCAATTCCAACACCCCTATACCCCGTACTTTGCTTTCCAATTGTAATGGTGTACAAAATCCCATTCTTGCTACAAACGACCTTTACCTTCATATTGGCATCGCCCCCACAGAATCACGATGATCTGACTCTCTATGACTCGTGACTTCTTAATACGAGCCTCCTAACGTATTATTGTCAGAAAGCTCTACTTCTCACCTGCCAGGAATTGGGAAAGCTTATGGATAAACCTAGTTATCCCGATAATTATCCTGATAAAATCACTTTTGGGTTCCTGACAATGCATGACGTAAAAGATACCCAATCCTTTCGAAACAATCCAGTGCTCTGGATCTCGATTCTGGCTGGCCTCGGGCTGCTCACTGCACTCGCGTTGGCTACAGACCCGCTCGGTCTTATCCTCGACTACGGACACTTCCTGGTCCTGGGCTTGGCAGGTGCCATTGCCGCGAATTCGACAGGTGCCGGAGGTGGCATCGTGTTCATTCCAGCTTTCACCTCATTGAACATCGCAGGTGAAAACGCCCTTGCAACCAGCATGGCGATTCAATGTTTTGGAATGACCGCTGGCAGCATTGCCTGGCTGGTGGCCCTGAAGCGTCACGAATATGGGGGCAAGGACGGTGTCACCCTGGTTCGAAGACTGTTGCTGATCACGGTGCCACCGGCCGCAGCAGGCATGCTGATAGCACAGCATCTGATACCCACCCCGCCTGTTGCCGTGGCCACGATCTTCAAGTACTTTTCCATCCTGTTCGGTGCCATGCTTCTGTTTGGTACGCTACGCAAACCACAAGGACATTCTCACGGTAATCAGCGATTGCGCCGTCGTCATGTCGTCTTCATCATCCCGTGTGCCTTCGTGGGAGGCATGGTTACAGCCTGGATTTCGGTTGGTGTCGGTGAGTGGCTTGCGCTGCTCCTGTTCTTTCTGGGTTATCCCACCATGATCTCGGTGTGTATCGCCGTGTGCATCTCCGCACTGACTGTATGGGCTGGCATCGGATACCATGCCAGTGTGGACGGCCATATTGTATGGCCAATCGTGCTCTTCGCGGCACCTGCAGCCATGGTGGGTGGCAGTATTGCCCGATATCTCGCCCGCCGCCTGGGACCGGTACGTCTCAAGGTCTTCTTCAGCAGCTGGATTCTGGCGACCGGACTCGTGATGTAGCATCGGCGTATCTAGACTGGAAGACATGCAGAATGCTTCCTGAACTGATTCCAATTAAATAATTCATGATATTCTTATTTTTATGTATTTTCTTGACAGATCACTTGACGTAACGGCAGAATCCCGCTACCGCGTCTGCAGCAAATCCCGATAGTTTAATTTGGGTGAAGCCAGCAGACCGGGAAGCAGCAAACCACCAATTCAAAAGCCGGCTGACGCATCCTCAGTGATGGTGCGCTTATAAAAGGCTGGCGGTACATCCGTGAAAGTCGGAGGAGATGATCAATGCGTTCCATCGGCCTGAACAGTTTCGGGCGCAAAACTCTTGCGTTTGCCGTCCTCTCAGCCGTCGCCATTCCTGCAGCAGCAACCAATGGATATTTCCTTATCGGGTACGGCTCCAAGAGTCGCGCACTGGGAGGAGCAAGTGTTGCAATCGGTAACGACAGCCTTTCGATTGCAGCCAACCCGGCAACCCTGTCCGATCTGCGCATGAACACAATGCGCATAGATGTCTCTGG
>JALWQD010000023.1 GCA_026994735.1 Gammaproteobacteria bacterium
CCCAGAGGGTGACCGAGGCGACATGACAATGATCTTTGTGTAATCGTTCGTCGATGGCATGATAAAGGTAGGCAGCAATGTTTTCTGCTGTCGGATTAATCGTGTCGAAAGGCGGGATTTCATTGAGAAACTGGTGGTCGAGAACATCGACAGCACTGCGCGCCTCCTTTTTTATCGTCCGAAAGTCGATAACCATGCCGAGCTCATCGAGCTTGTTGGCACTGATTTCGACTTCCAGTCGCCAGTTGTGGCCATGTAAGCGGCTGCATGAACCAGGATAGTCACGCAGCTGATGTGCAGCAGCAAAATGGGCACTGACCTTGAGGGTATAACGCGGCTTCATAGAATTCCTGATAGATTTACTGTGACTTTACGTCTAATGATGACTTCAGGCAAGTATGGCGAGTGATAAAGTTTTCGATGTCCTCGCTCAGGCTGAGGCTGTCGAGGCGACATTCCTGCAGCAGTTCGCTGCGGCTGCCATGCTCAGAAAAATGATCCGGCAGGCCGAGATTGAGTAGCGGCAGCGAGTAACCCTCAGCGTGCAAAAGTTCGTTTACAGCACTGCCGGCCCCCCCCGCAATGCTGTTTTCCTCGACAGTAACGATGAACTCATGACTGCTGGCAATCGCAAGCAGGCAGTTGCGGTCGAGAGGTTTGATAAAGCGCATATTGACCAGTGTGGCATTGTGTTTTTCAGCGATCTCTTGGCAGTCTTCGAGCAGGGTGCCAAAAACAAGGATTGCCAGGCCTTGGCCATGGCGGCAGGTTGTCGCCTCGCCAATGGGTACAGTGCGCTGGTTATCACGAATGACTTTTTTGCCTGGGCCGCTGCCACGCGGATAACGGACAGCGCTGGCCTGGCCGCTGTAAAAGCCACTGTTGAGCATCTGGTAACACTCATCCTCGTCACTGGGGGCCATGATGACGAGGCCGGGTATACAGCGCAGGAAGCTGAGATCAAAGCTGCCGGCGTGGGTGGGGCCATCAGGGCCAACCAGGCCAGCGCGGTCAATGGCGAAGAGTACCGGTAGTTGTTGCACAGCGACATCATGGATCAGCTGATCATAGGCGCGCTGCAGAAATGTTGAATAAATAGCGACGACTGGCCGCAGACCGTCAGCAGCCATGCCGGCAGCGAGTGTGACACAGTGTTGTTCGGCGATACCCACATCGAAGAAACGTTCGGGATAGTGTTCAGAAAAGGCGACCATACCCGAGCCTTCACGCATTGCTGGTGTGAGGGCGACCAGTTTTGGTTCTTCAGCAGCCATATCGCAGAGCCAGTCACTGAAAACCTGGGTAAAGGTCTTTGCTGCCTTGCCCTTGCTGTGCATTTTACCGCTGTCGGTATCAAAGGGGGTAACCCCGTGATAACCACAGGGGTTTTTTTCGGCGGGGGCATAGCCTTTGCCCTTGCGTGTGACAACATGGAGAAACTGCGGTCCATTCAGTGAACGGATGTTTGTCAGGGTGTCAAGCAACATCTCCAAGTCGTGGCCATCGATGGGGCCGATGTAGTTGAAACCAAATTCCTCAAACAGTGTGCCTGGGATTACCATGCCCTTCACATGCTCTTCGGCCCGGCGGGCAAGTTCCCAGACAGGAGGGACATTGCTAAGGACTTTTTTACTGCCCTCACGCATGCTCGAATACAGGCGAGAGGAAAGCAAGCGTGCCAGGTAGCTGGATAAACCTCCGACATTGGGTGAGATCGACATCTCGTTGTCATTGAGAATAACGAGCATGTCCGGTGCCAGGTGGCCGGCATGACTGAGGGCTTCATAGGCCATGCCGGCGGTCATCGCGCCATCGCCAATGATGGCCACGGGCTTGCTTTTTCGGCCCAGGCTTTGTCCTGCCAGCGCCATGCCCAGGGCGGCACTGATTGAGGTGCTTGAGTGACCTACGCCAAAAGCATCATAGGGACTTTCGCTGCGTTTTGGAAAGCCCGCCAGGCCACCGCGAAGACGGAGGCTGTCCATCGCCTGCCGGCGGCCGGTGAGTATCTTGTGAGGGTAAGTCTGATGGCCGACATCCCAGACCAGCGGGTCGTGGGGAGTGTCGAAGACGTAATGCAAGGCGATAGTGAGTTCGACGGTACCGAGATTGGCTGATAAATGTCCGCCTGTGCGCGAGACGGAATCAAGAATGAAAGCCCGCAACTCATCAGCGAGCTGGGGCAACACCCCCGCAGGTAGCTGGCGCAGATCATCGGGATAGTCGATGCCGCTGAGTAAGGGATAGGCTGCACTGATTGTCATATATTTTTTGTATGTTGGAAACCGGAACCGTCGAGCGTGCAAGAAAGCGAACGACCAATAA
>JALWQD010000024.1 GCA_026994735.1 Gammaproteobacteria bacterium
ACAATGCTGGTGTTCCAGGCATTGCTGTCAGTTATGGTACCCATAGCCGGGAACGTTTGCTGGCCTGTTCACCGGTCGCCATGCTGGATGCATTGCCGGAACTATTGCTCTGGCTTGATGATAGGGCTGCGATTTGACCGCTGGAGAGCAGTTAGTGGTCGCAATGAGACAATCCAATGAGGAAAAATGATGACAGTTGATGAGGATAAACAGGGTGCCAGTGATCCCTGGTTGAAGGAGCAACAGGCCAGTGCCACTAAGGTAGGTGATGCCCGTCAGGATGTACTCTGGGAGCGTCAGGCTCTGGAGCGGCTGGCAAGTTCGGCGCTTAATGAGCAGCGTCGCAGTCGTCGCTGGGGTATCTTTTTCAAGATGCTGACCTTTGCCTATTTGCTCGTGATCCTGCTGGTATATTTACCGGCTGATTTTACCTCCGCTGAAATCAAGGGTGAAAAACATACTGCAATGGTTGATGTTCGGGGTGTGATCGCCGCCGATCAACCGGCTAATGCCAGCAGCATTATCAAGAGTCTGCGCAATGCCTTCAAGAATAAGCAAACCGCGGCAGTTATTTTGCGTATCAACAGTCCTGGTGGCAGCCCGGTACAGGCAGGGCAGATCAATGATGAGATTGGCCGTTTGAAGAGATTGCATCCGGATGTTCCAGTGTATGCTGTTATCGAGGATATCTGTGCCTCGGGAGGCTATTATATTGCCGCTGCTGCTGACAGCATTTATGCCGACAAGGCCAGCATGGTCGGTTCCATCGGTGTTTTGATGAATGGTTTTGGTTTTGTCGATGTGATGAAAAAGGTCGGTATTGAGCGCCGTCTGCTGACGGCGGGTAATCACAAGGGCTTCCTCGATCCGTTTACACCTTTGGCGGCCGATGACAGAAGGCGGGTCAAGGTCATGCTTGAGCAGATTCACCAGCAATTTATTGCCACCGTCCGGAAGGGGCGCGGAGACCGCCTGGTGAAGAATAATGACGAGCTGTTTAGTGGTCTTGTCTGGACGGGGCAGCAGGCACTGGAATTAGGCTTGATCGATGGTTTGGCGAGCATGGACGGGGTGGCGCGTGAAATTGTTCATGCCGAACGTATTGTCGATTTTTCACAGCGGGAGGCCTATCTGGAACGTCTTGCCGAGCGTATCGGTGCACGTGTCTCGAGTGCTTTTCTCGGCGCTCAAATCGGACTCCGCTAGCATGTTGGCAAGGCAGAAAAGGCATCTTCTACGGTTGGGTTGCGCGCTGTCTCTGCCAGGCGCCGGCAAGCGAGAGTCTACTTTGCCGGCACAGGCTTGACGCCGAATTTCAGGGCAGGGGTTCCAGGCCGGCAGCGCGCAGCAGGCGACAGAGGGCGATCAGGGGCAGGCCGATCAAGGCCGTTGGATCGTCATCACAGACGCTGGCAAGAAGACTGATGCCGAGCCCCTCAACCTTGCAGGCACCGGCGCAGTCATAGGGCCGTTCACGGCGCAGATAATTTTCGATCTGGCGCGGCGTCAAGGGCAGGAAACGCACCTCGGTCACGCTGACGTGGTTGTGCGCTGTTGCCGTCAACGGGTCATAGAGACAGAGTGCCGTATGGAAAGTCATGCTGCTGCCTGATGCGCGCTGCAATTGGGCAACTGCAGCGGCATGATTTCCCGGTTTGCCGATCTGTTCACCCGCGAGTACGGCGACTTGGTCAGAACCAATAACCAGCGCCTCGGTTGTCTGCATTTCGGCAACGACGGTTGCCTTTGCCTGGGCCAGGCGAGCCGCTCGTTGCTGAGCAGGTTCGCTGCCTATTTGTCGTTCATCGATAGCGGCCGAGATGCAGCTGAAGTCGAGGCCGAGCCGTGCCAGCAGTTGTCGTCGATAGGGTGAGCTTGAGGCCAGGATAAGCGGGCGTTGAGGCTTTTGTGCGGACATGAATGAACGTTTCTCCTGCCTGTATTATCGGTTCAGTGATTGTCTGGGCAATGTTGTCCTAGCTATGTTAACCGATTCCATTCCCTGATTTTACAGCCAGATTGCCTCATCAACCCCTTGGTCGCGAAGTTTTCACGGACATCGTGTTGTCTGATGCCGGTGAGCTGGCCATGCTGCCGCTATCATTACCGCTATCTATGGCAGCCCGGGCGATAATGCGTTGTCCCCGTTTTATGGCATCTAAATAATAGTTTTGACAGAAAAAAGATCAACGCATATCATGGGCGGCTATGTCCGATGTGCAGGCAGATGAACAATCGATCCGGCGAATTGATCCGGTCAGCATGGCTCGCTCAGAGCGTCAGTTGCGAATTGAAATATCGTTGTCGCAGTTGGCGCGTCTGGAAGGCTTGATTCTACCGCCTGCGGATGAAGAGAAGGTCAGCGCGGTATTTGCTTTTGCCGTTAATGCGGAAGGTCTCAGTTGTGTTGATGGCGAGATTCGGGCGCAGGTCCGGTTGACCTGTCAACGCTGCTTGTCGCCGCTGTCGCTGCCTTTGCTCTCTGATGTGCGATGGGCCTTGGTTGATAAGGAAGACGATCTTCCGGCCGGTTACGAACAGCTGCAGACCGAGGATGGGCGTTGTGATCTTCGCGCTCTGATTGAAGATGAATTGTTACTCGCGCTGCCTATCGTTGCCATGCATGATATCAACGATTGTGCGGTAGCGGAGCAATATCGTCAGGAGATTCTCGTTGAGGAAGCGCGAGCCGCGGATGAGCCGACGCAGCGGCCTTTTGCGGATCTTGCTGCCCTGATGGCAGAGAAGGACAAGGCAACACGCTAGCTTTGCATGTTGCCGGAATCATTTTTTCGGCATTGGCGTGGGCCAATGACCGGTTTTTTATTATTAGAAATCAGCAATGAGGTTGAATCATGGCCGTACAACAAAACAAGAAATCACCTTCCCGTCGTGGCATGCGTCGTTCCCATGATGCCTTGAAGGACAATACCCTGTCGATTGATTCGACTTCGGGTGAGGTGCATCGTCGCCACCAGATGACCGCCGATGGCTATTATCGCGGGCGCAAGGTTATCGATAAGCAGGACACCTAATTGGCGCAGACCATTTCCCTGGATGCTATGGGCGGTGACCATGGCTTGTCAGTGACGGTTCCGGCGGCTATCCGCGCACTGGACAGCCATCCATCTCTCAATCTGATCCTGGTTGGTGATGAGACAGCGCTGCGTCAGGCGCTGGCGAAGAATGGCCGTCAGCCTGATGCAAGAATACGCCTGCAGCATGCTTCCCAGGTCGTTGAGATGCACGAACCGCCTTCGCAGGCACTGCGTGGCAAAAAAGACTCGTCGATGCGCGTGGCCATTAACCTTGTTAAGGATGGCGCGGCAGATGCTTGTGTCAGTGCCGGCAATACGGGCGCCTTGATGGCCACCGCACGCTTTGTTTTGCGGACCCTGCCTGGCATTGAGAGACCGGCAATCTGTGGCCAGATGCCGACTGTCAAGGGAATCAGCACGCGTGTCCTGGATCTTGGCGCCAATGTCGATTCGACTCCGGAGCAGTTATTCCAGTTTGCTGTCATGGGTTCGGTGCTCTGTAGTGAAGTGACCGGCATCAACAGTCCTTCCGTTGGCCTGCTCAATGTCGGCGAAGAAGAAATCAAAGGTAATGAGCGCGTCAAGGCAGCGGCAAAACTGCTTGCTGACAGCGATCTCAATTATCAGGGTTTTGTCGAAGGCGATGATATCTTTGCCGGCAGTGTTGATATTGTTGTTTGCGATGGCTTCGTCGGTAATGTTTCCCTGAAAAGCAGCGAGGGTGTCGCAAGGATGATTACCCATTATTTGCGCGGTGCCTTTATGCGCACTCTCTGGACCCGGCTACTGGCCATGCTGGTGCGGCCTGTGTTGCGTGATTTTCGTGCCCGTATCGATCCCCGTAACTACAACGGTGCCAGTCTGCTCGGCTTGAAAGGCTGTGTTGTCAAAAGCCATGGTGGTGCGGATGAAGTTTCATTTGCCAATGCCATTGATGAGGCCGTGCGCGAAATCGAACACCAGGTCCCCAGCCGTATCGGTGAACTATTGGGTGATCGTTTACTGACGAGGCAGGCGGGATGAAATACGCGGGCATTGCCGGAACCGGCAGTTATCTGCCAGAGAAGGTACTCTGGAACAAGGATCTCGAAGCGATGGTCGAGACCACGGACGAATGGATACGTGAGCGCACCGGGATTGTCAAACGACATATTGCTGCCGACGGTGAGACAACCTGTGACCTGGCCGAAAAGGCGGCTCGTCTTGCGATTGAAGCTGCCGGTATTGCTGCCAGTGATATTGATCTGATCATTGTTGCGACGACAACGCCTGACCGTGTTTTTCCCAGTACCGCCTGTCTGTTGCAGCATCGCCTCGAGAATCATGGCGCCACGGCTTTTGATTTGCAGGCTGTTTGTACCGGTTTTGTCTATGCTCTTGGGGTTGCCGACAAGTTTATTCGTTCCGGCAGCCATCAGACGGCATTGGTTATCGGTGCCGAGACATTGTCGCGTATTCTTGACTGGCGTGACCGGGGTACCTGTGTCCTCTTTGGTGATGGTGCCGGCGCTGTTATTTTACGCCGCCAGGATGAACCGGGTATTCAAGCGACCCATTTGCATGCAGACGGCAGTTATCATGAGCTGCTGACCGTTAACGCCGGGGTTTCCCAGGGGTATGCTGCACTGCAGGCCGGTGAGGCCTATATCCAGATGAAGGGTAATGAAGTCTTTCGGGTCGCCGTTAATACGCTCGGCCAGATTGTTGATGAGACCCTGTCCGCGAATGATCTGAACAAGGAAGATATTGACTGGCTGGTCCCCCATCAGGCCAATATCCGTATTATCAAGGCTACCGCACGCAAGCTGCGGATGCCGCTTGAACGCGTCGTCATGACCGTTGAAGACCATGCCAACACGTCGGCTGCTTCGGTGCCTCTGGCCCTCGATACAGCCGTTCGTGATGGCCGTATCAAACGGGGTGATCTGCTCTTGCTGGAAGCCTTTGGCGGTGGTTTTACCTGGGGTTCCGCACTCGTTCGCTATTGAGCACTGCGGCCATTAAATTAGGGAAGAATATCGATGCAAGAAACTCGTCTGGGCCTATTGTTTCCCGGTCAGGGATCCCAGTCAGTCGGGATGCTGGCTGATCTCGCTGCCGACTATGCGCTTATTGCAGAAACCTTTGCCGAGGCTTCGGAAGTCCTTGGCTATGATCTCTGGCAACTTTGCCAGCAAGGCCCGCAAGCGCGTTTAAATGAAACGGTGCATACCCAGCCAGCAATGCTTGCTGCCGGTGTTGCCGTCTGGCGTGTCTGGCAATCTGCAGGCGGGGCAACACCGACGGTAGTGGCGGGGCACAGCCTGGGTGAATATACGGCCCTTGTTTGTGCCGGTTCGCTGGCCTTTGGTGATGCCGTGACAATTGTTGCCGAGCGTGCCCGTTTGATGCAGGCGGCTGTACCGGCAGGCAGCGGTGCCATGGCTGCGATCCTCGGTCTCGATGATGATGCTGTACGTCAGCTTTGTGCCGATCAGGCTGCTGATGATGTCCTTGAAGCTGTCAACTTCAATGCTCCGGGGCAGGTTGTGATTGCGGGTCAGCGAACAGCTGTCGAGCGGGCGCTGGCCGCAGCGAAGGCGGCAGGCGCAAAAAGGGCCGTGTTGTTACCGGTCAGTGTGCCTTCGCATTGTCGTTTGATGAGTACTGCGGCGCAGGCCCTAGGGCAGGCATTGGCCGAGGTGCCGCTGCAAAAGCCGACGATCCCTGTTATTCATAATGTTGATGCGGGCCGCCATAACGAGGCAGAAGATATTCGTCGGGCGCTGGTGAATCAGTTGCATGCGCCCGTACTTTGGGTGGACACTGTCCGTAAAATGGTTGCCGACGGGACGACGGTATTTGTTGAAGCGGGGCCTGGCAAGGTTCTGGCCGGGCTCGGCAAGCGCATTGAACGGACGGTTACCGTGCTGCCGGTTTTTGATAGCAGCAGCCTGATGAAGGCACTGGCAGAGGGCAATCTATAAATGATGAGTTATTTTCAAGCAGGATTGATAAGCGAATGACTTTAGCGAACGAAGTAGCACTGGTCACCGGTGCAACCCGTGGCATTGGACGGGCAACGGCATTAGCCCTGGGGCGCAAGGGGGCCATTGTGGTTGGCACAGCGACATCAGAAAAGGGCGCTGCAACAATCAACGATTTTCTTTCGGATCATGACATGAAGGGCGCCGGTATCGTCCTCAATGTTACTGATCAGGATTCTATCGATAGCTTGCTGAAAGCCATTGGCGAGCGTTTCACGGCCCCGTCTATCCTTGTTAACAATGCCGGGATTACCCGTGACAATCTGCTCATGCGGATGAAGGTCAGCGAGTGGGATGAGGTGATTGATACCAATCTGACGTCGGTCTATCGCCTCAGCAAGGCCTGTCTGCGGCCGATGATGAAGGCGCGCAGTGGGCGCATCGTCAACATCGCCTCGGTTGTCGGTCTGATTGGCAATCCCGGACAGGCTAATTATGCTGCTGCGAAGGCGGGTATGATCGGTTTTTCAAAGGCCCTGGGGCGTGAAGTCGGCTCCCGTGGCATTACCATCAATACCGTTGCCCCAGGTTTTATCGATACCGATATGACCCGTGATCTGGGCGCTGAACAGCGTCAGGCATTGCATCGCCAGATTCCTCTCGGACGCCTGGGCAAGGCCGAGGATGTGGCTGCTGCCGTCGCATTTCTGGTTTCCCCCAGTGCTGCTTATATCACTGGCGAGACCATTCATGTCAATGGCGGCATGTATATGGCTTAAAATAGCGATAAGGTTTTTGTAGTGGCATATCGTCAATGATTCACATAGAATACCCGACTTCGGCCAGTCAGGCCGTTGATTTTTTCAAGGAGGCAGGAGCTAAACACCATGAGTGACATTCAAGAACGCGTTAAAAAGATCGTCATTGAACAGCTAGGCGTCAAAGAAGAAGAAGTAACCATTGAGGCCTCTTTTGTTGATGATCTGGGTGCCGATTCTCTGGATACCGTGGAACTGGTCATGGCTCTCGAAGAAGAATTCGAGTGTGAGATCCCTGACGAAGATGCGGAAAAGATTACGACGGTGAAGCAGGCTATCGATTTCATCCAGGCACATCAATCTGCCTGATTAGTCAGCGGGGTGTCGTTGGCTGACAGGCTGTCATCTGATGACCACCACCCATAACGGAGTCTTTTTTCCTGTGAGCGTCCTTTCTATCGGGGGCAGACTGCCCCCTCTAGCCTGTCGGATGACAGTCCTATGAGCCAGCGCCGTGTTGTCGTAACAGGGCTGGGCATCGTTTGTCCGGTAGGTCTGACGGTGACCGAATCCTGGGATAATATTCTTGCCGGACGCAGTGGTGTCGGCCTGATTGACCGTTTTGATGTCAGTGATTTTAGCGTCCGTATTGGCGGTGGCGTCACTGGTTTTGATGTCAGTCAATACCTGTCAGTCAAGGAAGCGCGCAAGATGGATCCCTTTATTCATTACGGGATCGCAGCGGGCCAGCAGGCGCTGGAAGACTCGGGCCTCGAGGTTACGCCAGAGAATGCCGAGCGTATCGGTGTCGCTATCGGTTCGGGTATCGGCGGACTGGCAGGCATCGAAAAGGGCCATAGTGCCTTTCTCAAGGGTGGCCCCCGGCGTATTTCACCCTTTTTTGTTCCCAGTAATATTATCAATATGGTCTCGGGTAATTTCTCCATCCTGCATGGTTTGAAGGGGCCAAACATTGCCCTTGTCAGTGCCTGCTCGACGGGAACGCACAATATTGGTGATTCTGCCCGTCTGATTGAATATGGCGATGCCGATGTCATGGTTGCCGGGGGCGCAGAAATGGCCACAACACCAACCTGTCTGGGAGGGTTTGCCATGGCCAAGGCCCTCTCGACACGGAATGATGACCCGCAAACGGCCAGTCGTCCCTGGGACAAAGGGCGTGATGGTTTTGTTCTCAGTGATGGTGCTGGCGTACTGGTGCTGGAAGAACTGGAGCATGCCAGGGCGCGCGGAGCGCGGATCTATGCCGAGTTGACAGGCTATGGCATGAGCGGTGATGCTTTTCATATGACTTCACCGCCCGCTGATGGTGAAGGGGCTGCACGCTGCATGGTTAATGCCATGAAGAATGCCCGTATCAATCCTGAGCAGGTGGATTACATCAACGCTCACGGGACATCAACACCATTGGGTGATGTTGCCGAGACGCGTGCTGTGAAACGGACCTTTGGTGATCACGCCTATCAACTGGCGGTTAGCTCGACAAAATCGATGACGGGTCACTTGCTCGGTGCCGCCGGCGGTATCGAAGGCGTTTTTTCTGTGCTCGCGATACGCGATCAGGTTCTGCCGCCAACAATTAACCTTGATGATCCGGATGATGAGTGCGATCTCGATTATGTTGCCGGCGAAGCACGGCAGGCAAAGGTTGATGTCTGTGTCTCCAATTCCTTTGGTTTTGGCGGAACGAATTCAACGTTGATATTCGAGAAATTACGCCAGTAATTTTAGCTTGCGGGTTTTCAGCCCATCCATGAGCGGATTCTATCTGTCAACACGGATGACCTGCTGTTGTTATCACCTTAGATAGCCGGGTGGCGAAGATGGTCGAATCAGGAGCAACCACTGACGTCAGTGATTGCCTGTCAAACGGACCGGCATGTTATCGTCGTCTGGACGCATTTCCCGATCTCCTCGATATTCGTGCCAGCAATCCTGAACGTTATCCCTATCTGCTCGAGAGCGTCTCGGCGAATGGTAGCGAGTTGGCACGCTATGACATTCTTTTTGCCTTTCCCGGCGCTGAATTAAGGCTCGATGACTGGCAAACGCTGCACCGCAGCGACGAGTCTTTTTTGCCTCAAAGCAGTGACTTTCTTGCCGGCCTTGATGATTGGTTCCAGAGCTTGCAGACACCACAATCAGGCACGGCCGGGCTTCCCTTTGCCGGCGGCTGGTTCCTCTATCTGGCCTACGAATTATCTGGTCAGGTTGAGCCTTGTTTGCAGCCACAACTGGCCCTCGATGAGACTTCACCTATTGCCATCGCCAGGCGTATTCCTGCGGCGATTATTCGTGATCACCTGGAAAAATGCTGCTATCTGGTGGCAGAAGAGGAGTGTGCTGATGAGCTTCTGAAGCTTTTGGTCAGTGATTTTGAAGCGGTGAATGACAGTCCCCGGGAGGCCATCCTGGACGTCGAAGACCTCTTTGAAGAGCCTGCCGATGACTACATCACCGCGGTTCGGAAGGCGCTCGCCTATATTTATGCGGGCGATGTCTTTCAAGTCAATCTATCGCGGCAGTGGCGAGCCCGTCTGGGTGCCCTGG
>JALWQD010000025.1 GCA_026994735.1 Gammaproteobacteria bacterium
GGTGCAGTAAATACTGTACCTTTTGTGTTGTCCCCTATACCCGTGGTGAAGAAGTCAGCCGGCCATTTGATGATGTGATTCGAGAGGTTTTCCAGCTGGCCAGGCAAGGTGTGCGCGAGGTGACCTTGCTGGGACAGAATGTTAATGCCTATCGGGGCTTGATGGATGATGGTGACGAAGCTGACCTGGCTCTATTGATCAATTACGTTGCCGCGATCGAGGGTATTGATCGGATCCGCTATACCACATCGCATCCATTGGAATTGTCTGACAGCCTGGTTGAGGCCTATGCCGAGGTGCCGGAGTTGGTGAGTCAATTGCACTTACCTGTGCAGAGTGGTTCGGATCAAATACTCAGTGCCATGAAACGAGGTCATACCGCCGCTGATTATTTGCGCCTGATCGAACGTTTGCGTGCTGCTCGCCCTGACCTCAGCCTGTCGTCGGATTTTATTATCGGTTTTCCTGGCGAGACAGAGGCTGATTTTGAGGCGACGATGGATTTGATTGAGACGGTTCGCTTTGATTTTGCCTACAGTTTTCTTTATAGCGCCAGGCCTGGAACGCCGGCAGCCGATTTTGCCGATGATGTGCCTTTGGCTGTCAAGCAGGCTCGTTTGAAAAGATTACAGGCGCGAGTGCTTGAATTTGGGCGGGAGTTTTCCCGGCAGCTTGTGGGTACAGAACAACGGTTGCTGGTGGAAGGCACATCGCGCAAGTCTGAACAGCAGCTTTCCGGTCGCACTGCCTGCAATCGGGTCGTTAATTTTTCTGCTGCTCACGAGCTGATTGGCCGTTTTGTGACTGTCCGGATAACGGAAGCATTGCCGAATTCACTGCGTGCCGAGATATTGTCCGTTGAAAAACAGAATTTGCATCATATTCCGGTGACCGAGGCTGCCTTATTGCAATGAGCAGACCTCAAATGACGACAAATAGTATTACCCTCACGCCGACAGACAATCATCGTCTGGCCAATCTTTGCGGACAGTTTGATCAGCACCTGCGGCAGATCGAGAGGGGACTGGGTGTTGAAGTGACGAGCCGGGGCAATTGCTTTCGTATTATTGGCAATGATGTTGCGGTTGATCGTGCCGAACGCGTGGTTCGCGTACTTTATGACGAGAGTTCCGAGCAGGCAATTACGCCTGCCAGGGTTCAACTGGTCCTGCAGGCGGAGGGCTGTCGTCAGGAGAGTGATGCGGAGGAGGATGCTGGCGGGGTTGCCGCGATTCGAACGCGTCACGCGCCTGTACGGCCACGTGGCAGAAATCAGCAGCAGTATGTTGACAGTATTCGCAAATGTGATATCAACTTTGGTATAGGTCCTGCGGGGACAGGGAAGACCTATCTGGCAGTTGCTTGTGCAGTGGAGGCGCTGGAACAGTCTGAAGTCCGCCGTATTTTACTTGTTCGGCCTGCTGTTGAGGCGGGGGAGCGTCTTGGTTTTTTGCCTGGCGATCTGGCCCAGAAAATCGATCCCTATTTACGTCCCTTGTACGACGCACTTTATGAAATGCTCGGTTTTGAACGGGTCAGCAAGCTTGTTGAACGCAATGTTATTGAAGTGGCACCGCTAGCCTATATGCGGGGCCGTACTCTGAATGAAGCCTTTATTATCCTCGATGAGGCGCAAAATACCACCCAGGAACAGATGAAAATGTTTCTGACCCGGATTGGTTTTGGTTCGACTGTGGTTGTTACCGGTGATATTACCCAAGTTGACCTGCCCCGTGACAAGGCTTCCGGCTTACGTCATGTTGTGCCCATCCTAAAGGATATCAAAGGCATTAGCCTGACTTTTTTTCAGGCCAGGGATGTTGTCCGGCACCCCCTGGTTCAACGTATTGTCTCTGCTTATGAAACCAGTGAAGGCCGGCAACATGACTGAATGTGAACGCCAGTCACCGTGCATCCAGTTAGAGATCGACCTGCAATTGGCGCTGGATGAAAATGATGACCCGGAGGCTGTGCCGGAGCGGGCACAAATTCAGCAATGGCTGCAAGCAACCTTGCTTGCTGAGGGGTATACGGCAGGCCAATTAACAGTACGTATCGTTGGTCGGGATGAAATGACATATTTAAACAGTCATTACCGTCACTGCTCCGGTGTAACCAATGTCCTTTCTTTTTGTTGCGATTGTGGTCACTTGCTGCAGCCACGGTTGCTGGGTGATATCGTTATCTGTGCATCACAGGTACTTGTTGAGGCCGGCGAACAAGCTAAACTCCCTGAGAACCATTGGGCTCATCTGATGATCCACGGTTGTTTGCATCTGCTCGGTTATGATCATCAGCTGGCAGCTGAGGCCGAGGTTATGGAGGCAGCAGAAGGTAACATACTGGCGGGTTTTTCGATTGCCGATCCCTACCTGCAGGGGCCATTGGCATGATCGCGTGTCAATGAGCAGCAACGGACCGATGATACCCAACAGTGATCGTCAGCTATCCTGGCTTGAGCGCCTGGGCCAGGTCTTTAGTGGTCAGCCGGCTGACAGGCAGGCGTTGATCACGATTTTGCACGAAGCCCAGCAGCGCCATCTGATCGATAGCGATGACCTGGTGATGATCGAAGGTGTGCTTGAAGTCGGCGAAATGCAGGTGCGGGATATCATGATTCCACGGGCGCAAATGGTTGTTGTTGGCGAGGATGCAGGCCTTGAGGAAATTTTGCCAATTATTACCGAATCGGCGCATTCGCGCTTTCCTGTCATTGGTGACAGCCGGAACGAAGTTGTTGGTACCCTGCTCGCGAAGGACTTGCTGCCCTATTTTCTGGAAGACGGACGTGAGACTTTCTCGGTCCGTGATGTGCTGCGTCCGGCGGTCTTTATCCCTGAGAGCAAACGGCTGAACATCCTTCTGAAGGATTTTCGTGCCAGCCGCAATCATATGGCTATCGTCGTTGATGAATACGGCGGTGTTGATGGTTTGGTAACCATTGAGGATGTACTCGAACAGATTGTTGGCGAGATCTCTGATGAACATGATGTTGATGAAGATCTAGGTCTTTTGAAGCACAGCGATGAGCAATATACGGTCAAGGCGCTGATGCCTATCGAGGACTTTAACGAATATTTTTCCGCCCATTTCAGCGATGACGATTTTGATACCGTTGGTGGTCTGTTGATGCATGCTTTTGGCCATTTGCCTAAGCGTGGTGAGAGCATCAGTCTGGGGCGCTTTTGTTTCAAGGTTTTGCATGCCGACAGTCGCCGTTTGCATCTCTTCCAGTTGACGCTGCTCGATAATGAGCAAGTGGTCAGCGAAGGCTGACTTGCCTTTGCCTGTTCTGTGATGGTTTCCTTGCCTGATTGGCGTTTCCTGGCGTTGGCGCTGTTTGCCGGATTACTATTCCCCTTTTCTTTTGCTCCCTACGGGCTCTATTTATTGCCGCTGGTTTGCCTTGCCGTGTTTTTTTATCTTTGCTTGCGGGCAACGAGGCCGCGACGGGCAGCGCTCTATGGTTTTCTGTTTGGTCTGGGGATGTGGAGCAGTGGCGTCTACTGGGTCTATATCAGCATTCATGTCTATGGCCATGTTGACTTGCTGTTGTCTGTGTTCCTGAGCGCCTTGTTTATTGTCTTCCTGGCCCTTTTTCCTGCTCTGGCAGCCTGTATCATCAGCTATTGGCGACGATATGCTCACAGCGCGGTCAGTTGTATCCTTATGCTGGCGGCGGTCTGGGTGCTGGTTGAGTGGTTTCGTGGCTGGTTTATGACCGGCTTTCCCTGGCTGCTGGTGGGTTATAGCCAAATTGAGGCCCCGCCAGCACTCCTTGCTTCGTTAGTTGGTGTTTATGGCCTGAGTATGTATTTAGCCCTCGTTGCCGCCTGTTTGTTGAGGTTTTTCCTCACCTGGCGAAAAGGTCGTGGTTGGTTGAGTTTGACGGTCGCTATCTTGCTTTATTATGGGCCCTTGTTATTGCCAGCACCGTTATGGACAGCACCGGTTGGCAAGGCGATAAAGGTGAGTCTGGTCCAAGGGAATATTCCGCAAGACATCAAATGGTTGCCCTCTATGCAGCAACCAACATTGGCATTATATAGTCGTTTGACTGCAGAGCACTGGGCGAGTGATCTGATCATATGGCCGGAGAGTGCTATCCCGCTTTTTCTCCATGAGGCGATGCCTTTTGTCAAAAATCTATCGACAGCGGCGCGGCGACACGGTACGGATATGTTGATCGGGGTGATTAGTGAAGATCCGGATAGCGGCCGTTTTTATAATAGTGTTCTCGCTACAGGTAGCCAGCAAGGTCTCTATCACAAACGCCATTTGGTACCCTTCACGGAATACCTGCCCTGGCGCTCTGTCCTCGGCAGTATTGTTGATATTCTCGATGTGCCAATGTCGAATTTTTCTGCCGGGCCGGATGGGCAACGTCCGCTTGCCGTTGCTGGTCATCAGGCCGCGATTTCAATTTGTTATGAGGATGCTTTTGGCGAAGAATCGATTAGCGCCTTGCCGCAAGCTGGGTTGCTGGTGAATGTCAGTAATGATGCCTGGTTTGGTGGTTCGGTTGCTCCCTGGCAGCATCTGCAAATGGCCCGCATGCGCGCCTTGGAAAGTGAACGGCCCATGCTTCGGGCCACAAATACAGGCATTACAGCTGTCATGGATGCCCGTGGCAGGATTGTTGCGCAGGCACCTCAGTTCGAAGCGACGGTGCTCGATGCGGTGATTCAGCCACGCCAGGGGTCTACGCCGTATATCTTTTGGGGAAATGTGCCGGTAGTTGTGGTGGCACTGCTGCTGCTTGCGCTTATCTTTCTGCGTGCCAAATGCTGCCCCGGCAGTATTGAAAACGGTTTTTTACCTTGAAAGCCGGTGATTGGCACTTCTGCTTGTCTTCAGTTCAGGCCTCGGCGAGGCGCTCTCGGCAGACCATGGCTGTAGCACCGGCGACCGCGGCCGGTATCATCAGCAGGTTGACCAGCGGCAGCATCGAGAGCACCAGTGTCATGCCGCCGAAGCCAAAAGCCAGACCTTTACGTTGCTGGAAAATTTGGCGGCTTTGTTTGCTGTTGTAGCCTTTGTGTTCGAAAGCGTAGTCGCTGAATTCCAGAGCCAGTGACCAAGCTGCATAGAGCAACCAGAGGGGGCTGGCGAGAAGCTGTACGAGCGGTATCAGTGACAGCACTAACAACGGTATGGCCAGACGAACAAAATATATCAGTTTGGTCCATTCATGAGCCAGTGTTGCCCATAACGAGAGGGTGTTGCTGTCGTTGGCGACCGCTTTGCCCTCAATGTGATTGATGACTGCGGCTGATAGATAGGGACTAAAGGGGATGGCAATGAGGCCGGCCAGCAGCAGGCTGATAAAGGCTGCGCCAATGATGACCACAGTGAGCAATATTGGCCACAATATCCAGCTGAGCCAAGCCAGGTTTTCTGAAAGCACAGAAATTTTCCCGTTTATCCAGTCTGGCAGCCAGAGAATGCCCGCGACTGTGACGGCGAAGAAAATCAGCACATTGATAGCCAGAGGAATCAGTGCATGAGGTCTGATTGAAGGTTGGTTGATCAGGGACAGGCCTTCGACGAGATAATGTCCCCCTTTAATGAGGTCTTTCAGCGTTTGCATGATTTCATGATTTTTCCGGGATCTTGTTTGTGCTCTTGGTTGCCGCTACCCGCATCTGCCAGTTCAGTGATTTGCCCACGTATAGCTACCGCTATTGTCGCTGGCTTTGGCCCTGCTGTCGATTAATTTCCCGCTTGCTGGAATGGTTGACGTGCAAGCAGGGCTGCTCCGAAGGCTGCTTCACTGTGTTTTGCCTGCACGACAGGGATTGCAAGTATGCGTTGACGGATGGCCTGCCAGCATTTGTTGATTGCGCCGCCGCCATTGCTGATGATGGTTGTCGGTCTGGGGGCTGCCAGTTCATGCAGTCGGGCATAGCCACGCGCTTCAACACGGGCTAGTCCTTCAAGGAGACCGTGTAAGAAATGACTGTCTGCGGAGGGGCGTGGTGATAGCCGTGGCTGGCGCGCAGGATCATTCCAGGGGAAACGTTCGCCTGGTGTGCAAAGTGGATAGTAATCAAGGCCACTATCACGTTCAGGGTCGATTTGCAGGCTCAGTCGGGTCAATTGCTCTGTTGTGAAATAGCGTCGCAAAATGGCCGCACCACAATTGGAGGCGCCTCCTGTTAGCCAGTAATCGCCAAAACGATGGCTGTAGACGCCAAAATGAGGTGCATTGATGGGTTCTGCGCTAAGGATTTTTAAGACCAGTGTTGAACCCAGGGTGGTGACTGCGTCACCAATTTGATGAGCGCCGCTGGCGAGGAATCCAGCGACACTGTCAGTGCTGCCAGCAACGATTTTTACAGCCTGTCTGGGGAGGCCAAGCTGGTCAGCGAGCTGGTTGCTGAGTGGAGCGATGGGCGTGCCGGGACGGATGACGCGGGGGAGGATATGTTGCTGCTTATCGAGCAGCGTGGTCAGCCAGCCAGGCCAGCTTTCGTGGACGGGATCATAACCCAGTTTGAGGCAGTTATTACTGTCACTGATGCCTGTTAATCCGCATAGCCGACCGTAGATCCAGTCAGCCTGATGCTGGATATGATAATGATGATGACGGGGGAGTTCATTGAGCAGGTCGAGAGTTTTGGCCAAAGCAGAGGTGGCTCCGCGTGCAGGACTGTCGTGAGGGGCAAGAGCGGCGATGGTCTGTTGAGCGTGACTACTGGCCGGGTAGTCGTACATGAGCGCAGGACTGCAGGGGTTGGCATCAGCATCGCAAAGAAGGGTTGTCGCCGAGGTGCCATCAACGGCGATGGCACGGGGCGTGTACGCACCGAGTTTTGTAAGTAGCCCGGGTAGTAGCTCGGTCATGATTAAATGCCACCAAAGGAGCGCATTCTGACGTCCTTGAGGGACGGGGGTAAATGTCTGGCGCTGTTCAGCTACAATTTTACCGGCGTCGTTGATGGCTATTGCCCGGCAACCGCTGGTGCCAATGTCAATACCTATATAGCATTGGGGGGACACCGTTGAACAGGCCTTTAGGGCAGTTCAACGCGACAGGCTGCTTGCCAGCCTGGTTGCCGGTATTCGGCGATAACATCGGTATAAATACCACCACGGACATTGAATTCAGTCCTCAGGCGCAGGTAGCGAGGGGATATGGCGGCGACCAGATCATCAAGAATCTCATTACAGACGGCTTCGTGGAATGCTCCCTGGTCGCGGAAGGACCAGATATAGAGCTTTAGCGATTTCAGTTCGACGCAGTGTTGGTCGGGAATATAATCGAGATGGACTGTGGCGAAATCCGGTTGTCCTGTTTTTGGACACAGGCAGGTGAATTCGGGAATGCGGATGCGGATTGTAAAGTCATGTTGCGGACGCGGGTTATCGAATGTTTCGAGTGTCTTGCTGGCTGAAGTCGACATCTTTGGCTCTCTTTGTCTGGTTTATTGAAAGGCGGTCATTGTCTACCCTGACCGGGTTGATGGTCGGGCATCTTGTCTCTGTCATGAATTTTCAGGTATGGTGCGGCGATGCGTTTGAAGAAAATAAAACTTTCCGGCTTTAAGTCATTTGTTGATCCTACCACTATCGATTTTCCCAGTCAGCTGGTGGGAGTAGTCGGTCCGAATGGTTGTGGTAAATCCAATGTAATTGATGCCGTGCGCTGGGTGATGGGGGAAAGCTCGGCCAAACATTTACGCGGTGCTTCGCTTGAAGACGTTATCTTTAGTGGTTCATCGGAGCGCAAGTCTGTCGGGCGGGCGACGGTAGAGCTGATCTTTGATAACCGCGATGGCAGTCTTGGTGGTCAATATGCCAGCTACAGTGAAATCTCGGTGCGACGGCAATTGTCACGCGACGGTCAGTCGACCTACTTTCTCAACGGCAGCCGTTGTCGCCGTCGAGATATTACAGATATTTTTCTCGGGACGGGCCTGGGACCACGTAGCTACGCGATTATCGAGCAGGGCACCATCTCGCGGATCATTGAAGCCCGCCCAGAAGAATTGAGGATTTTTCTCGAAGAGGCTGCGGGAGTTTCAAAATACAAGGAACGTCGACGTGAGACTGAGGCGCGCATTCGCGATACCGAGGAGAATTTGGCGCGGCTGAATGATCTTGTCAGTGAGATTGAAAAGCGCTTGCAGACACTGCAGCGACAAGCACGCACGGCTGAGCGTTTTAAATCACTACGTGAAGAGTCGCGTGCTTGCAAAGCCCAGTTGCTGGCCCTGCGTTGGCAGATGCTGGATCGACAAGTTGCTGGGAAAACGACAGCAATACAGGCGCTCGCTGTGCGCCAGGAAGAGCGTTTGGCAAAGCTGCGCGCACTGGAGGCAGAAGGCGAGCGCTTACGCCAGCAGCAGCATGACAGTAATGAGTCCCTGACGAGTGCACAAAGCAAATACTATACCTGTGGTGCTGAGGTGGCACGTCTTGAACAGCTGATCAAGCATCATCAGGAGCGTTTGGCTGCTTGGCAAAAGGATCAGCAAGAAGCCGTCAGACAATCTCAGGAGGCGAATCGGGATTTGCAAGGGGATGCGCGCCAGCGGCGTGATTTTGAAGAGGACCTTTGTCGTTCCGAACCGGCCCTGGCTCATGGGCGAGATGCTGAAAAGTTGGCAGAAAAGGCCCTGCATGCCGCCGAGCAGGCAATGCAGGACTGGCAGCAGAACTGGGATGAATTGAATGCCCGGCTAGCCACACAGCGTCAGCAGCAGGAAGTCGAAGCGACACGCCGCCAGCATCAGGAATCCCAGTTGTCGCAACTGACTCGCAGGCGTCAGCGGCTCGACGAAGAACTTGCTCTGTTGAGCAAACGCATGGCTGAGACAGATGCGCGCTCACTGGCGGATGAATGCGCGCGCCTGGAAGAACAACGGCAAGGGCTATCAGTGCGTCTTGAGGTGCAGCAGCGGGCGCTCGAGAAACAGCGCCAGGAAGTGCGCCAACGGGTCAGCGAAAGGGCCGATGCGAATGATTATCTCCACGGCCTGCATCGTGAACAGGCCTCGCTGAGCGCTTTGCAGCAGGCCGCTCTCGACAAACAGGAGGGGGCCGTTGCTGACTGGTTGCAGACGTTGGGGCTGGATTCCACTCCCTTGGCTGAATTGATCAGCGTGGAAAACGGTTGGGAAAGTGCTGTTGAAGCCGTACTCGGACGTGATCTGGAAGGGTTGATCACCACTGACCTGGCTGCTGCTGCCGGGCAAGCGGCAGCCTTGGCTGCTGGTCATGTGACCCTGTTTGATAATGAGGTGGAAAGGGTTGATAGCACTCTTGCGACAACGGCATTGAAGCTGCCGTTGCTGTGGACAAAAATCATCGCTCCGTGTCATT
>JALWQD010000026.1 GCA_026994735.1 Gammaproteobacteria bacterium
GTCCCGGCATCGTCTGGCTGTTCGCTATTTAGCATTATTGAGTTTTGCCGAGGCTTCATTCTTTCCGGTTCCGCCTGATGTCATGCTGGCACCGATGGTTCTCGCCCGGCGCCGGCATGCCTGGCGCCTGGCCATGGTGACAACATTGGCTTCGGCTGTCGGTGGTGCTCTGGGATATCTTATTGGCAGCTATTTTTTCGCCTTTGTCGAACCGCTGTTACATGCCTGGGGGTATTGGTCCGCTTATCTTGAAGCCAGGCAATGGTTTGCCGCATGGGGTGTCTGGGTGGTTTTTCTGGCCGGTTTCACGCCGATACCCTACAAAGTATTTACCATCACATCGGGCGCCGTAGGGATGGCCTTTGTGCCCTTCTTTATCGTCTCTGTGATGGGCCGTGGGTTACGTTTTTTCCTCGTTGCCGGCTTGATTTACTGGGGGGGGGAGCGCGCTGAACGTGGCTTGAGACGGCATATCGATCTGTTTGGCTGGCTCTGTGTCATACTGATCGTCATACTCTACTTTTTGCTACGCTAGATTATTGGCAGATACCGTCAAGCGCTTCATGTCAGAAACTTTTCCCGATGCGCGTCTTTGTCCTAGTTGATAAAGTTGCCAGGAGTGACTGCCTGTGTCAGAGAAACACGTCCAGCTATTCAGAAGATCTTTCCTGTTTGTCGGAATCCCGGCTGTCTTGTGGTTGTTGGTGGCTTGTGGCCAACCGGGGTACCACATGGTTCGTCCCGGAGAAACACTTTATTCTGTTAGCTGGCGCTATGCCCTTGATTATCAGCAACTGGCTGTCTGGAATGGGATATCACCCCCTTATATCACTAAACCCGGGCAATGGTTGCGCCTGCTGCCACCCGCGGCGGGTTCTGCGAATAAACGCTTGCCAGTAACGGCAAACCGACAAACCTCTGCGCCTGTGACAATAAAGAAGACAATCGTGGCGGCAAGTACGGCGACAACGGCTAAAGCACCCGCTATGAAGGTTGCCCGTATGCAACGACCGCTTGAAAGCACGGCAGGCCATTCCCGACAGCAGCGAGGAGCGGGTGAAATCCATTGGTCCTGGCCGGCTCAGGGCAGCGTTATTCAGGGTTTTCGTTCGCGGGCGCGTGGTATTATTGGTCAAGGACTGGATATCGCCGGTAAGGAAGGTTCACCAGTGCACAGTGCCGCTGCTGGTCAGGTAGTTTACAGTGGCCAGGGTATTGCCAGCTATGGCCACTTGCTGATCATCAAACATAATGATGACTACCTCAGTGCTTATGCACATAACCAGCGTCTGCTCGTCCGTGAGGGGGAGCATGTGCGTGCAGGGCAGCAGATCGCCCGTATGGGCAAGAGTGGCGCAGCGGCGCAGCAGGTGAAATTGCATTTCGAAATACGGCGTAAAGGGCAGCCTGTTGATCCAATGAAATATCTGCCTGAAAAACACCCGTGACAGACTTCTTCTTTATGGTTGTGCTGACAAAATTCGAAGCAGAGTGGGCCTGTCGCAGCCGTCAGGTGATAACGGTCGGTCCCAAGCGGCCGGTTCGGGTCAATACACCTGACAAACGGCGAGAGTATTCAATCAGGTCTGCCAGTGTCTCCTGGGCGTCAATATGATGCCCGTCAGCGTCAGCAGCAAGGAACTTCTCCAGATAAATACGTAGCGTCGCGCCTTCAGTTCCTGTACCGGAAAGGCGAAAGATGATGCGCGAACCGTTTTTGAACAATATCCGCAAGCCCTGATGTTTACTGACGCTGCTATCGATGGGGTCGGTATAGCTGAAATCGTCGCAATGACTGACTTCAAGGTCACCGAGACGGCTGCCCGGCAAGCGCGGCAATTGTTGTTGCAAGCTGTGCATGATTTCTTCACCAACGCAGCTATCCATACCCTCATAGTCATGGCGGCTATAGACATTGCGGCCAAACTTTTGCCAGTGCTCGCCGAGTATTTTTTCTACCGGTTGTTTTTTCACTGCAAGGATATTGAGCCAGAAGAGAACGGCCCAGAGGCCATCTTTTTCGCGTACATGGTCGGAACCGGTACCAAAACTTTCTTCGCCGCAAAGGGTAATACGGCCAGCATCCAGCAGGTTGCCGAAAAATTTCCAGCCCGTCGGTGTTTCAAAGCAGTCAATACCGAGGGCCTCGGCGACACGGTCGGCAGCCTGACTGGTCGGCATTGAGCGGGCAATCCCCTTGATGCCGTTCTGATAGCCGGGAACGAGGTGGGCATTGGCGGCAATGACGGCAAGGCTATCACTGGGGGTAACAAAGAAATTTTTGCCGAGAATCATATTGCGGTCACCATCACCA
>JALWQD010000027.1 GCA_026994735.1 Gammaproteobacteria bacterium
AAGAAGCCAGCATGGCCGACACCGCCGACCGGAAGCGCATCCTATGCCATGGCGATGAACGACCGCCTGAATCAGTATGCCGAAACACAGGCATCGAAGATCATCAGGGGGAGAAATCGCCTGGCGATGACCTACCTTCATAAACAGTTGGAAGCTCGCGACGTCCTGGCCGTGAAAAACCCTGTCCCCACCGACTATCCCCACCTTTCGGTCGAGGTTGGAATCACAGCCTCGGATATTGTCGGGGTCGCCCGGGCGGTATTAGTAAGGGCTTCGGTATGGAGCGCCGTGAATGCGCATATTGAACTTGCTCGGCAGAAGTTTCAGGCCGCGCTGAAGTCATCAACATCAAACGCCGATATAGACAGAGCCTTCGTTGTGGCGAAGGCAAGCATAGACGCTGCCATCGGATGACACGACGGGAGAGACGAAAATGTCAACGCTTTGCACAATTACTGGCACACTGCGGGACCTGACCGGCGCTGTGCTGGCTAACACGCAGGTTATATTTATTCGGAGAGGTGTTGCGGCGCAGGATGGATCAACCGTAATCCCGCGACAAGTATCGGCAACAAGCGACAGCGCTGGCATTTTGGCGGTCACCCTGTTTGCTGGTAACTATACAGCCACGACAATTGGCGTGGGGGGGCAGCTCACCACATTTTCCGTAGCGGTTCCATCGTCCGCAACAGCGGTGTTGAGCGATCTGATTGACGCCGCCCCGACAACCGTGACACCGCAGGCTGTGATAGACGCCCAAGCTGCGCGCGCAGGGGCAGAGGCTGCGCAGGCAGCGGCGCAAAACTCGGCGGCAGCCTCCACCGCAAGCGCAGCAGACGCTGCAGCGTCGGCGGCGCAAGCGGCTCTGGAGGCCGGGTATGGGCCGATCATCAAAAACGACACTGTTATTACTAGCAACCTCTCTTTGCCTGCCGGATCCAACGGCTATTCCGTCGGGCCGATCGATATCTCGGTGGGTGTCAAGGTGGATGTGGCTGCCGGCAGCACATGGGCAATCATATGAACAACGCAAAGGAGCGAGGGAAATGAGTACGATCAAGGTGGACAATATCGAGCCTGTCTCTGGTGGGCCGATCAATCTGAAGGGCAATATCCAGTTCGGGGCGGGATTCGGCATCAAGCCGGCGGTCAATCGTATTGGCACATCTGGCCAGCAAGGGTTTGGTGTCGGCGTTCCGTCGATCCTGCCGGCCGGGTTCTCGAAAATGTCGGGGTCGGAGGATATCGCGTCCGAAAACTACGGCAACTACCAATATTCCGACGGGTCGGTGATGGTCTATATCCCGGCCTTCTACTACAAGATCACCGGCCTGAATATCGACATCAAGGATGTTGGAGATTTCGGATCTGAGGCTGCAGCAAATGCCGCCGGGTATGCGCTGCATCGCGCATTCAGGGATGGTGGTCAGAATCACGATGGCCTTTTCGTCGACAAATACCTTTGCAGCAACAATGGCGGCGTGGCCTCGTCGATCAAGATGGGGCTTCCGATCTCGACCAGCTCGGCCCACAATCCGATCAGCAATCTGAACGGGATCACCGTCAACCAATATTACTCCTGCATCGACGGCGCAAAAATCAGGGGGGCCGAGTTTTTCTGCACAAGCCGGTTCATCTATGCTGCCCTGGCGATGCTGGCGATGGCACATGGCCAGGCCGCGACGTCAACAACCTATTGCGCCTGGTTCGACGCCGCAGGGAACACGAACTACCCGAAAGGGTGCAACAACAATGCGCTCGGCGACGTCAATGACGCCAGTCTGTCGTTCGTGTCCGACGGATATTCCAACGCGGCCAAGACCGGCAGCGCCAACAACCTGGCAAAGACGGCCCACAACGGCCAGGGCAGCGGCGTTGTCGACCTGAACGGCAACATGTGGGAGGTCAGTATCGGCCTGACCCGCCCCGGTACCACAGCAACAGAGGCCATCAACGATACCCTCGGGACAACGGCCTTTTACATCGCCAAGCCTTCGGTAAGGATGCGGGATTTCACATCTGGCTGGGGAGCCGCAACCGATCACTGGGGAGACGCAGCCCACCTCGCTACACTGTTTGACGCGATCGACCTCTCCATGATCACGAATTCGGCTGGCAGCTGGCAGCGGTTTGGTAACGCTGCAAATCAGGTTCTCGATGCCGCTACAGGTGGTGTCGGCCGCGATCTGACGGGTCTCGGGATATACAGGGACGCCAATGGCAAATCGGCGGCAGGGACAAACCTGTTCGGGACGGACGGAATCTATGAGTACTGGCGCAGCAACCTCGCGGTGCTCTCCGGGGGCTACTGGA
>JALWQD010000028.1:0-7564 GCA_026994735.1 Gammaproteobacteria bacterium
GGGGGCGGCGGGAGGGAAGGAGGGTTTACGGGGATAGGGATAAGGATAATCAAGCGACAGACTATGTCCGGCACTCTGAACAACACGGACATGCTCGCGACGAAATTGGCTGGCATTATGCAAGCCACAGGAATGTGCCAACATATTGACTTCCTGATTGATAATGCGTGCATAATTAGCAACACGGAGACGTTTGTCGGCAACATTCAGCCCCTTTTGCAAGCGCTTGTCATGGGTCGCCACGCCCGTCGGACAGGTATCCAAATGGCATTGCAGCGACTGAATACATCCCAGTGAAAACATAAAACCACGCGCTGTCGAGGTCATATCAGCGCCCATACAAAGCGCCCAGGCAACCTCTGCCGACGTCACCAGCTTACCCGAGGCAATGACCCGAATACGTTGCCGCAAGCCTGACACTATCAACAGATCAACAAGCATCGGCAAGGCTTCATTGAGCGGCAAACCGACATGATCAGCAAGCACCTGAGGCGAGGCACCAGAACCACCATCACCACCGTCCAGGGTAATAAAATCCGGCGCGCTCTCAATGCCCCGACGGAGGATGGCATCGAACAGAGCCTGCGGGAATTGCGCATGGCTGATAACTGTTTTGATACCGACCGGCCGGCCCGTTTCGCTACGTACCTCATCGATCATATCAAGCAGATCATCCGGCGTTTTAATTTCAATATGACGGTTAGGGCTCAAGGAAGCCTGCAATACGGGAATACCGCGAATTTTCGCCACCTCCTGCGAAACCTTGGCTGCCGGTAAAACACCGCCCTTACCCGGCTTTGCTCCCTGCGACAACTTGATTTCAAAAGCAGATACTTGCTCGCCGACCTGGCGCAGTCGTTGCCTGTCGATACGACCCTCTTCGTTGCGAATACCGTATTTTGCCGTACCGATTTGGAAAATCAGGTCAGCCCCCCCTTCCAAATGATAGGGTGACAAGCCACCCTCGCCAGTATTCATCCAGATGCCGGCCTCGGCAGCGCCCAGGGACAAGGCGCGAATAGCAGGTGCAGACAGAGCTCCGAAGCTCATACCTGAAATATTGACCAGATTACAAGCCGTCAGTGGACGTTCAGCATGCGGCCCCAGCACCAGCGGAGAAATTGGACAGCATTCACTGTCAAGTATCGGATAGGGTGAATTGACGAAGATAAATGACCCGGGTTCACGGAGATCATTGGTCGAGCCAAAGCCAACAATGCCCGTCATTCCCTTAGCAGCCCGATAGATCCAGTTTCGCTTGGCCCGATTAAAGGGCAGCTCCTGGCGATCATGGGCAAAGAAATATTGCCGAAAATAAGCGCCTTGACGTTCGAGAAAATAACGCATGCGGCCAATAACGGGGAAATTTCGTCGTACCGCATGTTCCGTTTGGCGGACATCCTGGACAAACAAAAATAATAACAGGATCATGGTGATGCCAGCCAGCCAGGCCATCACGATCAAAAATTCGATCAGTCCCTCAAGTACCATGGGCGCTCCCACCTCCGTCCAAATTTATGCACTACCCGTCACCACAACGATCACTATAGCACTGTCACTGGCAACCCCGAGGGACCTGCCATGACAGAGAACTGGCCCCTTGCCGCCAACAATGAAATACTCTGCCAGAATCATTCATTTTTCCGGGCAAGTAGGGGCCATGACAGAACAAGAAAAAACCGCCATGCAGCAACTCGTGCAACAAACGCTGACTGAAGATATCGGGAGTGGTGACATCACTGCCGGCCTCATCCCCGAGCAACAATGGGCGACAGCCACTGTCACCTGTCGCCAACAGGCAATCCTTTGCGGCAGTCGCTGGTTCGCCGAGACCTTTCAACAACTGAGCCCTGAGATCACGATCGACTGGCACTATTACGATGGCGATGAAATCCCTGTCAATAGCCAGCTATGCACCCTTTGCGGGCCAGCAAGAGCCCTCCTCAGCGGCGAACGCAGCGCCCTCAACCTGCTCCAGACACTGTCGGCCACAGCCTCCCGTACAAGGCAGTTTCGCAAAGCCATCGGCGACCTCCCCGTCACTTTGCTCGACACGCGCAAGACCCTTCCCGGACTGCGCCTGGCACAAAAATATGCCGTCCGTTGTGGCGGTGGCAGCAACCACCGCATAGGCCTCTATGATGCCATCCTGATCAAAGAGAACCATATCGCTGCCTGCGGCTCCATTGCCGCAGCAATTGCCACAGCAAAGCAAATCGTCATCACAGAAAGCGTCACTGTTGAAGTCGAAGTAGAAGATCTCGGCGAACTCACTGAAGCCCTGCGTGCAGGTGCCGATAAGGTGTTACTGGACAATTTTACAGCTGCCATGCTGGCAGAGGCTGTCGCCTTACGCAAACAACTCGACAGCAACTGCCGCTTTGAGGTCTCGGGAGGTATTACTCTCGACACCATTGCCACTATTGCGGCCAGCGGTATCGACGAAATATCCGTCGGCACCCTGACCAAGGATGTCCAGGCCATTGATCTGTCGATGCGGATCAAGGCATGTAACAGGGAACCCGTGAACAGTCGATAACACCCGGCCCATGGCCGGGGCAAGCAGCAGGAAAAGAAAAATATGCAACCGGCCAGCAAACGCAACAAAAAAAACCGTGTCATCCCTTTGCTCCAACCGCCAGGAGCAACAACCAAGGCCCGCCATGCCATGCTGTCCGGGCAAGCGGTCAGCCTGACACTCTATGACCACACAGTCATCGAAGGCCAGTTACTGGAATTTGACAAGCAATCAGAGACTATCCGCTTCATGCTGACTGCGGCAAAATCTGCAGAGACGATTGAATTCAACCGCTTTCGGGCACTCTTTTCAAAAGAAAAGTTTCCTTTCGAAGCGAAAAAGAAGGAAGCGACAGACGTTACCCGGGCGACACCCTTCGCCGTCTGCATCAATCAGGAAAAACCGGTACGCGGCATGACCTTTGGCTCGCGCAACGATGAACTGGGTATCTACCTCTATCCCACGGATGACGAAAAAAACTTCGCTTATGCTTTTTTCCCCGGCAAAATTCGCAGTAAAAAGACGGCCCCGGAAAGCCAGTGTCTGCATATCGATATTGATCTCAAACCGCCAACAGAGGTCACCAAGGAAAAAAACCGTATCGAACCGATCGCTGGTTTCGACAACCTCATCGAAGCCCTGGAAAAGCCCAATCCGTCTCTGAGCGGCACACGCCTGGGCAATATTCTTGTTAGTTCGGGACTGATCAAACAAGCGCAACTGGAAGAGGCCCTCGCGACACAATCGACCTCTCAGAAAAAGACCTATATCGGCGAAATTCTGATGGAAAAAGGGCTCATCGATGAAGATGATCTCAATCGCGCCCTCGCTCTAGAACTCGGCATTCCCTTTGTCGACCTGGCATCACTGCAGCCGGATAGCGAATCATTAAGCATGATTCCTGAGGATATCGTCCGCAAATATCACCTGATTCCGGTTGGCCGCCATCGTCACCGCCTTATCGTTGCCATGCGCAACCCGCTTGATTGGGAAGCCCTGAATACCATCCGCTTTCAATGCAACCTCGGCATCGAACAAGTTGTCGCTACCCCCGGCGAGATCAACCGTCTGATCAATGTCTATTTTGCCAGCAATCTCGCAGAAGCTGTCGAAGATGAATATGCCGGTACGGTCCGTGACGATGACGACGGTAATATTGATATGGCCGCCATCTCGGATAACGTCACCGTCAAGCTGGTCAATCGCATCATCATCGATGCCCATCAGCAGGGCGCGTCCGACATCCATATCGAACCGGCCCCTGGGGTCGCCAAAACCCTGGTCCGTTTTCGCAAGGATGGTGTCTTGCAAACCTACCATGAAATCCCTGCTGGCGTGCGTAATGCGGTCATCGCTCGACTCAAGATCATGGCTAACCTTGACACCTCGGAACGCCGCAAGCCCCAGGATGGCAAAATCAATTTCAGTAAATATGGGCCGCTGAAGATCGAACTGCGTGTCGCCACCATTCCAACGGCCGCCAACCAGGAAGACATGGTCCTGCGCCTGCTCACCAGTGGTGATCCGATTCCTCTGCGTCAGCTCGGTTTAAGTCCTGAAAACCAGGACATGCTTAGCCACCTGATCAGCCAGCCCTACGGCCTGTTCTTCGTCTGCGGCCCGACAGGATCAGGGAAAAGTACGACCCTACATTCCATCCTCGGCCATATCAATACGCCGGAACGCAAAATATGGACGGCGGAAGACCCTGTCGAAATCACCCAAAAAGGCCTCCGCCAGGTACAAGTTAATCCCCGTACCGGGCTCACTTTTGCAACCGCCATGCGTGCCTTTCTGCGCGCCGACCCGGATGTTATTATGGTCGGCGAAATGCGTGATAAAGAGACGGTCAGGATTGGCATCGAAGCCTCGCTGACCGGTCACATGGTCTTTTCCACGCTGCATACCAATACTGCTGTCGACAGTATCGCCCGGCTGCTCGATATGGGTATGGAACCCTTTAATTTTTCCGATGCTTTGCTTGGCATTCTTGCCCAGCGACTCTGCCGGCGCCTGTGTAAACATTGTCGCCAGGAACATGTCCTGAGTAAATCCGAACTGCATGCCCTGACGCAGGAATATTGCCAGGATCTGGTCACCACTGAGACAACCACAGATCACCGCCAGGCAATTGAAATGATGGTGATAAAGGACTGGCAGCGTCGTCACGGCAATGAAGACGGCGAGATCACTCTTTATGAAGCCAGTCGCTGTGTGCGCTGTGAAGACACGGGTTACCGTGGTCGCATTGCCATCACTGAATTATTACAAGCCACGGACGAGATCAAAAAAATGATCATCACCCGCACACCGGCCAAGGAAATACTCCACCATGCACTCAATGAAGGCATGCGTACATTACGTCAGGACGGTATTGAAAAAGCACTCATGGGTATCACTGATTTGGCCTCGGTCCGCGCTGTCTGTATTCGTTAATTCAGCGCCACGAACATGGCATTGCTCTGCCGCCTACCGTTACAATGGAGGCCATCACGATCACCTAACCACGGCAGAGGCAATCATGGACAACGAAGGATACCGGCAAGAAAACGACAGTCTGGGCGCACTTGAGGTTCCCGCCTCTGCTTGGTACGGCGCTCAAACAACGCGGGCAGTCGCCAATTTCCCGATCAGTGGCCGCCTTCCTGATAGCGACTTTGTCTGCGCTCATGTACGCATCAAGCGTGCTGCTGCCGTCGCCAATAACAAGGGCGGCTGGCTCGAAGACCAACTCGCCGGTGCAATCATCGCCGCCTGTGACAAGATACTCTCTGGCCAGTATCGCGAGCAGTTCGTTGTCGACCGCTTTCAAGCCGGTGCCGGCACCAGCCATAATATGAACAGCAATGAGGTCATCGCCAACCTCGCCAACGTCTCTCTCGGTGGCCAACGCGGCGTCTATAGCCCGGTCAACCCCAATGACCACGTCAACATGGGTCAGAGCACCAACGACACGATCCCAACGGCAATACGTCTGACAGCACTGGCCAAACTTCCGCGTCTGCTCACTGCCGTGGAGACCATGGCCGATGCCTTTGCTGCCATCGCTGAAGCCGAGAGGAATACCGTAAAAAGTGCCCGCACACATCTCCAGGATGCCGTCCCGACAACGATTGGACGCGAGTTCAATGCCTACGCCTGGACCCTGCGCCGCTGTGCCCAGCACCTGGAAGCCTGCCGCGACCCCTTATGTGAAATCGGCCTCGGTGGCAGTGCTGCCGGTACTGGCCTGAATACCGCACCGGGTTACACTGTCAATGTTGCCAGTGAACTTGCCGGCCTCAGCGGTGAAGCCATACGTCCGGCCAGTGACCTGGCGGCACAAATGCAATCCATGCATGACGTCCAGGCCCTGTCATCGTCAGTCCGCGATCTTGCTCTCGAACTGACACGCATCAGCAATGACATGCGTTTGCTGGCTTCTGGACCGCGCACCGGCATAGGCGAAGTTTGCCTGCCAGCCGTGCAGCCTGGCTCGAGTATTATGCCCGGCAAGGTTAATCCCGTCATGTTCGAGATGCTCAATATGATCTGCTATCAAGTCATCGGCCAGGACAGCGCCATTGCTGCCATGACTGCCGCCGGTCAGCTTGAGCTTAATGTCATGATGCCAGGAATTTGTTCAGCCCTCTGCGATGCTCTCGACTGGCTTACCAATGGCATCAGCACAGCGACAATACGCAACCTGAAGGGTCTCCGGGTTGACCAGCAGCGTTGCCAGAACTTCCTCCACAGCAGCGTCGGACTGGCAACCTTGCTGAACACGCGCATTGGCTATAATGCCGCCGCAGACATTGCCAAAGAATCCGAAAAGAGCGGTCGCCAGGTACGCGAAATCGTCGCCGAAAAAGGTCTGCTCAGTGCCGCTGAGTTTGACGAACTGGTACTACAGGCCGCCCGCGATGGCAGAATTGCCGAATAGCTTAACGTCCGGTACTGCGGCCAGACGTCATCATGGACAAACAAGCAACAAAACCTGGCGACAAATGTTGTCCTGGCACTGGCTCGAAGGATACCTCTTGACCGCAGACAGCAAACGTCAACGCCCTGATTTTAGCGTCACGGCCCCTTGTCCGCCTGATGGCTATCGGCAGCGTGTGACAGGTATATCGCCAGCCCGACCAATGCGATCCCGGCGGCAAGATAGAGCAACTCCAGTGCTGACTCAAAAACCATTGCCGTTGCATGCTCAAAATATTTAACAATCAGTATCATCAGGATAACCTTTGCCAGACGGCCTTTCAGGTCATCAAGATTGGAAATAAACAGCACTTTCGATGAGTTTTCATCATCTTCCGCCATATCAATCTTGCTGATAAACAGCTCATACAGACCCAGGGAAAATATGAGCATGACGGTTGCCAGTAGATAGCCGTCAACAATTTCAACAACATGGGTCACCGCCGTGCTGCGGATCTGGCTACGTTCAACAGCTTCAAGTGCCGATGAAGCATACTCGCCGAGATGGGAAACCATGTAGTAGGCATCCACTGTCGAGATAAAAAACATGCCGATACTCACCGCCAAACTACTGATCACGGCCAGCAGAACAATATAGCGGCTATCCCAGAGAAACCATTCGAACAAATATTCCAGCTTTTTCATCAAGTAACTCCAGACATCAATTCAGTTATTGACCGCTTGTAGGACTGATAGAAAGCAGGATCTTCTTGCTCAGCATCAAAGCTTGCTGATCGTCTCCGCGCCGGGCAGCAGCGGTCGCCTCTTTGAGCTGCGCTGTTGCCGCTAAACGCCGGCGGTCATTTTCTGGCAGTAAGACCAGGGCCTCACGCGCCTGTTTGATAGACCAGACAACCTGACGGATCATTGTTGCCTTCTGTTGCACGGCACGGGCATCACTACTGGCGAGACTGTACTCACGAACAGTCAGGCGACGCTCAGCACGGCGCAACAGGGACTCAATCCGATCCATTCGCGGCGACAGCATCTGCCATGCTCCCACTTCCTCAGCGGCCTGCAAAGCTTGCCGTGCGTTACTCATTTCCTGGGTTGGCGGCAAGCTCGCGCAGGCACCCAGCATAAGGA
>JALWQD010000028.1:7574-9294 GCA_026994735.1 Gammaproteobacteria bacterium
CCTCATTTTTTCCTTAAATTCAGTCAATTACAAAAACCTTGCGTTACCAGAATTAAGCCTGCAAACGTATGTCCCCGAACCTATCACCGCCCCTTTGGGGTGTCAAGAAAAAGTCACTCTTGAGCAAACAGCCGTTGACCAATCTAGCAGCAGGAAATTCTTGAGTGCCAAACTGCGCTCATCCGTTAGCGTCCCAGCGGCGAATACCGACAGAAAGGCCCGGAGGGAAAAACCTTCCGCAACAGATCCGACCCAGGACGACAGTCGATTCTCTTTCTCAGTCATTGGCATACGGGCACTGCCCATTCATGCGCTACCTTTGAAAAACAGCTAACCCTGCTTGCGCCAGACTACTCGCTACTTTGATGCGATACCAAAGCGGCAACAGGCACCCCCACGTACCATACATTCACGATGTTCAACCACGACCCCCTTCAGTGCTGTGGCAATTAATGCAATATCCAAATCACAAACAGCTGCGCTGTCAACGGCCAGTTTATGAAAGACGCAATTGCAAGCAACGATCTCTGGCTCACCGTCCTGATCACCTTCCACTCGCGCTTCATAACCCAACTCCTGCATCAGGGCGGCTAATTGATCGATTCTGCCTGTTAAGGACTCCGTCGAGGAGATCCGTGCCGAATATTGCCCGGCAATTGTCTCGCCAATCTCTGTCATATATTGGCTTAACACCTGCGCACCCAGTTTTTTGTCCAGCAATTGAATCAATAGATTAGTAAATAAAGCATAGTGCCGGGGAAAAAGCTCACGACCCAGCAAAGTCAACCTGTAGCACTTGCTCGGACGGCCGCCCTTGCTAGCCTGAATCGTACTGTCAACAAAACCCTGAGCAAGCAAGCTCGATAAATGTTGCGTCACGGCATTGCGTGAAATCCCCAGCACAGTCGCAAGTTCATCAACAGTCATGCCGACATGGCTATGCAATAACGATTCCAGCAGGGATTTTTGCCGCGGGCCAATGGTCACCAAATTTTTCATTCTTTCATCTTACCAATGAAAGGCACCTTACGACACGCATCTTTTAACATATATAACTTGTATATATTGCCAGATGGCGTCATAATACCCCTCCAACAGGCCAAACAGCCGCAAACAACGAGGCACTACCATGCAAATATCACTAAAAAAACACATTCCTTTCTTGACCACCTTTCTCATAGCTATCTGTACCAGCTCTATTGCTAGCGCCGAAAACGCCAGCCGCTTTGGTGGCGAAAGTTACCGCGGGGCACCCGTGCTGACAGTAACTGCTGCATTGATTAAAGCGGGAGGTGGCACCAATAATTTCAATTTTGCCCGCGCACTTGTATCCATGCTGGGTGAAAAAACAGTCAATGGAGAGGTCGAGAAACTGACCCGACAGTATGGCAAAGAGGAAGTCACAACATTTCTGGCCGGTATGACATTTGCTGTCAATAGCGCTATCAAACATGTCACGAAAGCAGGCATATCACTGCCACCGGCCCCGCGAGACCTTCACGGTGCAGCGCTTGCCAAAGTACTCGTCGATGCTGGAACAGCAACTGATAACAGTTGGTGGTCTGGTCTACTCTTCGATAAAGCCTTATCAAACCAGATTCATCTCAGGGTAATGGCCGATATCGATGCTGAATTTGGCCAGACCGCAGACAAGACAACCCATAAGATACTCAACCAGGCCATGTATGATGTTGCTCAGGCATTAGGCAAGAAAAATGTA
>JALWQD010000029.1 GCA_026994735.1 Gammaproteobacteria bacterium
CCCCCGGCACACGAACCGGCTGCTGCCGCTGCTCCCTTCCGGGCCTGACGGGGTTAACAACTTTACGTTGCGAGGAGACCGGCACAGGTCGCCATAAAATTGTACTTACTTGCCCATGGGGTCATTGCTGACAGCCAGCGCAGGCTGATTATACATCAAGCAAACAGCCTTGTCCCAAGCACTCGCTACGGACAGCAAAAAGCTAACAACAGAACAAGGATATGCGCCTCAAGATGGCCTATAATACCGCAAAGACAACCCCTATTACTGGAAAACACGCCATGAAACCAAGCGCCCGCTTAATCGACGGCAAAGCCATTGCCACTGAACTCAGAAAGACTATTCGCAAACGCGTAGATCATCGACTCAGCCTCGGCAAACGCCCCCCCGGCCTTGCTGTCATTCTGCTCGGCGGCGATCCGGCCTCTGAGGTTTACGTCAACAATAAACGTCGTGCCTGCAAAGAGGCTGGCTTTGACTCACATGCCCATGACCTGCCTCTGGAGACAACCGAAGAAGAGCTACTGGCTCTGATTGATAAACTCAACAACGACATCAATATTGACGGCATACTGGTGCAATTACCATTACCCGCGCACATTGACAGCGAGAAAATCATTGAGCGCATCCGCCCCGACAAGGATGTCGATGGTTTTCACCCCTATAATATGGGACGACTTGCCCTGCGCCTGCCTTTGCTTCGCCCTTGCACACCCAAAGGCATCATTACACTGTTACAGAAAACAGATGAAACGATAAAAGGTCGTCATGCTGTTGTTGTCGGCGCATCCAACATCGTCGGCCGGCCAATGTCGCTGGAACTGCTTATCGCCGGCTGCACGGTCACCACCTGCCATCGCTTTACGAACGATTTGGCAAGTCATGTCAACCAAGCCGACATTCTCGTCGTTGCTGTTGGTAAACCTGGCATTGTCGCCAGCGAATGGATCAAACAAGGCGCTATTGTCATCGACGTCGGCATGAACAGAAATGCCGCTGGACAGTTGGTTGGTGATATCGATTTCCCATCTGCATGCAAGCGCGCCGCCTGGATCACTCCCGTGCCCGGGGGAGTCGGTCCCATGACAGTGGCTACGTTGCTCGAAAATACACTTTTCGCGGCTGACAGTCTGCAGGCCTGAAAAAGCATTAGCAGAAGGAACAGAAGCGCCCGTTAATCAGCTGAATGCTATCTGGCAACACGGTACATCGTTAAAACCGACCTCAAAGCGCCCACCTGCGCCCGTAAATTGCACTTGCTCGGCCGTTGTTTCCTTTTCGCACACTCATCTGAGCGAATGGCAACAGCCCTGGAGTCCTAATAAAAACCCGGCGCTGTGGCCGGGCTTTTATTAGGACTCCAGGGAGCCTGTCGTAACGATTGTGCTATGGCAATTGTGCTGATAAATAATTCGCAACAGCCATAATTTCCTTATCGGTAATCTTGCGCGCAATCGCTGTCATCATACCGGCCGGATCATTGGCTCGCCTACCGGCACGAAAGTCTTTCAGCTCCTTGATCAGGTAATCCCGATGTTGCCCACCAATGCGAGGAAATACTGAAATATCCTTCGACTTCCCTTTGCCGCGCGCACCATGACAATTGATACAGGCATAAACTCCCGTCAGCGGATTTCCTTTCTCAAAGAGTTTCTTGCCCTTCGCTACCAGTTTCTTGTCCACATCCGTCAATGGCTGTTTAGCCATTTTCTTGCTCGAAAAATAAGCACCGATGTCCTTTGCATCCTGAACACTGGCCACAGTTGCCGCCATGCCTGCCATCGTTTCATTATTGGCACGATGGCCCGATTGAAAATCACGGACCTGTTTGACGATATAGGACTCATACTGACCCGCCAGACGAGGAAAGTCGGCAACCATACTGTTACCATCATCGCCATGGCAGCCAGCACAAAGCGCCGCCTTATCCTTTCCGAGTTTGGCATCCCCCCCCTTTGCATGGGCAATACCGGCCACGGCCAGCAAACAAAAAACAGAAAAAACCATTGTCGTCACTGCTGATATTATCTTCATAATTTTATCGATGCACCCTTTATTGTTTTCAACCGGCGCAGCTACTGCCGCCCCCCCGGCATGCTTACCATAAGCGCATGGTCTGGCTATTCTAATTCGAACCGGGACGGCAATCAATTCTCTACCCACATTCTGATGCAAGATATTGGCGCAGACGGCGACAAGGCCTGTAACCATCACTCATTAACTGAAATAATTAACCCTCGACAAATAGCTGAACAACCTCTTCTGGCGTCGTTTGACCCCGACGGACCTTATCC
>JALWQD010000030.1:0-5555 GCA_026994735.1 Gammaproteobacteria bacterium
TATCCGACGATAGCCTGCTGGGCAGAAGTATCTGTCTGGCGTAAACGATGGTCGATATTTGTCGAGCCCAAGGCACGAACCAGTTTCTGCAACAAAAACAGTTCTTCTGTTGTCGCATTTGCCGATGCCAGGGCATTCAACACTTCTGCGCCCTGCTGCTCAATAACCGCCTTCATGCCTGTAACAGCCGCATTGAGAGCCGTCTGCCAATCAGTCTCTTGCCACTTCCCGTCTTTTTTAATCTGCGGTTGCGTCAAGCGCTCAACATTCAAACCCTGGTAGGAAAAACGGTCGCGATCTGAAATCCAGACTTCATTAATGGCTTCATTTTCATGCGGGTCAACACGCATAACCGTATTACTGCGAACACGCAACTCAATATTGGAGCCAACGCAATCATGACTGGCAATGCCCTGACGGGTTTCCATTTCCCAGGCACGGGCTGTAAAACGGAAGGGCTTTGAGGTCAAAGCGCCGACAGGACAGAGATCAATCACATTCCCTGACAGTTCAGAAGCAACCGCCGTTTCAATATAGGTTCCGATGCGCATCCGCTCGCCGCGGCCTGTTGCTCCAAGCTCACGAATGCCGGCAATCTCCTCACCAAAACGAACACAGCGGGTGCAATGAATACAGCGGGTCATTTCTGTCGCAATCAGCGGTCCAATATCTTTGTCAGGAACAACACGCTTCGGTTCTCTGTACTCGGAATGACAGCTACCATAGCCAATCGATACTTCTTGCAATTCACATTCACCGCCCTGATCACAAATCGGGCAATCAAGGGGATGGTTAATCAGCAGAAACTCCATGGTCCCTTGCTGCGCAGCAATAGCAAGCGGTGATTTGGTAAAGACTTTCATACCATCCGCCACCGGCGTCGCACAGGCAGGCAGCGGCTTCGGTGCCTTCATCACTTCAACGAGGCACATCCGGCAGTTTGCCGCTACCGACAATTTTTTGTGATAGCAAAAGCGGGGAATATCGATACCCGCGGCATCGGTCGCTTCAATCAACATCGTGCCTGGATGTGCCTTTAAAATACGGCCATCTACTTCAATGGTAACCACTTCTTCCTTGGCCACTGGATCAACAGTTGCATTCATGCGGCAACCTCCGCGCCCGAACGCGGCCCGACGAGGCAACGCTTGTTTTCTATGTGGTAAATAAATTCATCACGATAATGGCGCAAAAAACCCTGCACCGGCCAGGCAGCGGCATCACCAAAGGCACAAATTGTTTTACCTTCGATACGACCGGCAACCTTCTCCAGCAAATCAAGATCGTCAAGATGCCCCTGTCCTTCTTCGATCCGCTTCACAACGCGCCAAAGCCAGCCTGTACCCTCTCGACAAGGGGTACACTGGCCACAGGATTCCGCATAGTAAAAGCGCGACAGACGCAATAAGGCATTGACCATACAGGTCGAATCATCCATAACAATGACAGCGGCTGAACCGAGTGCGGAGCCAGCTTTGGCTATCGAATCATAGTCCATATCGACATCCATAATAATTTCAGCCGGCAGTACGGGGACCGATGAACCCCCCGGAATAACAGCCTTCAATTTATGGCCATCGCGGACACCACCGGCAATTTCAAGCAGGTCACGAAAAGGTGTACCCAGCGGTAATTCATAATTCCCGGGGCGGTTGACATGCCCGGACACCGAAAATATTTTGCTACCGCCATTATTCGGTTTACCGAGTTCCAGGAACCATTGTCCGCCGTTACGCATAATGGCCGGAATAGAAGCCAGTGACTCGGTATTATTGATCGTTGTCGGTAAACCATAGAGGCCGTAGTTTGCCGGAAAGGGCGGTTTAAAGCGCGGCTGCCCCTTCTTGCCCTCGAGTGATTCTAAAAGGGCCGTCTCTTCACCACAGATATAGGCACCGGCCCCCAAATGAGAATGCAATTCGAAATCGACACCGGAAGAAAGAATATTCTTGCCGATAAGCCCCGCTTCCCGGGCTTCTTTAAGCGCCGCTTCAAAACGATGAAAAGGCTCGTCGTGAAATTCACCGCGCATATAGTTATAGCCAATGGTTGCACCAATGGTATAACCGGCAATGGCCATGCCTTCAATCAGTGCATGGGGGTTAAAACGAAGAATATCCCGATCCTTACAAGTTCCCGGCTCACTCTCATCAGAATTACAAACAATATACTTCTGCCCCGGGGCTGTACGTGGCATAAAACTCCACTTGAGTCCGGTTGGAAAGCCTGCCCCACCACGACCGCGCAAGGATGAAAGCTTAATCTCGTCAATAATGTCTTCTGGTGCTGTTTTCTTTTTGAGAATCTGCTTCCAGGCTTTATAACCACCTTCCTTGAGGTAGCTGTCGAGTGCCCAAGGCTTTTCATGGTCACGGGTACTGAAACAGACTGACAATTCCTTCACCATGCGAATCTACTCCAACCCATCAAGGATTTCGTCCACCTTCTCAGGCGTCAGTTTTTCGTAATAATGACCATTGACGGCCATCATCGGTGCACCACAACAAGCAGCCAGACACTCTTCTTCGCGTTTGAGCGTAAAACGACCGTCAGCCGTGGTCTCGCCAAGCGCTATTCCGAGCTTCTTTTCGATATAGCTAAGAATATCGTCGCCACCACAAAGCATGCAGGAGATATTATTGCAGACCGCGATTTTATGTCGCCCGACCGGTTCGAGGTCAAACAGACTATAGAAGCTGGCAACTTCATAAACAGCAATATGCGCCATGCCCAGATAATCCGCGACAGCATCCATCTGTTCGCGAGAGAGGGAACCATTGCCCTGTTCCTGCACCGCTGTCAGGGCAGCTAAAACTGCCGAAGGGCGTTTATCATCAGGGTACTTTGTCAACCAATGATCAATCTCTTTCCGGACGCCATCCATTAGCGGCTCGCTCGTCTTTGTAGACCCGGCCATCAGCGGTCAACCTCCCCAAAAACAATATCCTGTGTGCCAATAATAGCCACGACATCGGCAATCATGTGTCCACGCGACATTTCATCCAGCGCTGCCATATGGGCAAAACCTGGCGCACGTATCTTCAATCGATAGGGTTTGTTGGAACCATCCGAAACCAGATAGACACCGAATTCTCCTTTTGGATGCTCGACAGCCGCATAGGCCTCACCAGCAGGCACGCAATAACCTTCAGTAAACAACTTAAAGTGGTGAATCAAGGATTCCATATCCCCTTTCATTGCCGTCCGTTGCGGCGGCGATACCTTGTGATTATCAAGCATCACCGGACCAGGATTTGCACGCAGCCAGTCAATGCACTGCTTGATGATCCTGTTTGACTGTCTCATTTCCTCAACACGGACGAGATAACGGTCATAACAATCACCTTCAACCCCGACCGGAATATCAAAATCCAGGCGATCATAGACCTCGTAAGGCTGTTTCTTGCGCAGGTCCCATTCAATCCCGGAACCGCGTAACATCGGCCCGCTAAAACCTAATTGCAGCGCCCGCTCCGGGGACACCACACCAATGCCAACAGTTCGCTGTTTCCAGATACGGTTATCCGTCAGCAAGGTTTCATATTCGTCAACATAGGTCGGAAATCGAGTCGTAAAATCCTCGATAAAATCAAGCAGCGAACCATGACGATTGTAATTTTTAGCGGCCGTTTCCTTGGCATTATGCCATTTAGATGGCTCGTATTTCGGCATCCTGTCAGGCAGATCACGATATACGCCACCAGGACGATAATAGGTCGCGTGCAAACGCGCACCCGAAACAGCCTCGTAGGCATCAAGCAGGTCTTCACGCTCACGAAAGGCATAGAGAAAAACGGTCATGGCGCCAATATCAAGGGCATGCGCGCCGATCCATAACAGATGATTGAGAATGCGCGTAATCTCATCAAACATGACGCGGATATACTGTGCCCGCAGGGGTGCTTCAATCTGCAGCAATTTCTCTATAGCCAGCACATAACCATGTTCATTAGCCATCATCGAAACATAATCAAGGCGATCCATATAACCGATGCTTTGATTAAATGGCTTTGATTCAGCCAGTTTCTCGGTACCTCGATGTAACAGGCCGATATGAGGATCAGCGCGTTCAATCACCTCGCCATCCAGCTCCAGCACCAGACGTAACACACCATGAGCCGACGGATGCTGCGGCCCAAAGTTCATCGTGTAATTTCGTATCTCAGCCACCGTTCACCTCATCGCTGTCCGTCATCCCGAGATAACGGTGATCATGTCGAATGACCCGGGGTGTGCCAATCCGAGGTTCTATGCTGACAGGCTGATAGACCACACGTCGCTTTTCCTCGTCGTAGCGCATTTCAACATTGCCAATCAGCGGAAAATCTTTACGGAAGGGGTGACCAATAAAGCCATAATCAGTCAATAACCGGCGCAGATCAGGATGCCCTTCAAAGAGGACACCGAAGAGATCAAAAGCTTCACGTTCGAACCAGTTAGCGCTACTCCAGATTGTCGTTACCGTCGACAAACGAAGGTCATCTTCCGGCAACCAGACGCGCATGCTCAGACGACGATTATGGCGAATCGACAACAGATGATAGACGACGGCAAAACGTTCACCCTCGTGACCTTCCAAGTCGAGGTAATCAACGGCACAGAGATCAATCAACATCTCAAATGACAACGACTCGGTATCCCGCAAGAGCAGCCCGACCGCCGGCAAATCAGCAGCCGAAACATCGACAGTCGTTTCCCCAAGGGCCTCACCAATGGCCTGCAAGCGGTCACCCAGACTCTCCTCTAGCAGCCCCTTCAGGCTGGAAGTCACTTCACTCATGGTCTCTCTCAAGCCTTACGCGCAATAGTATTGGTACGACGAATCTTGTTTTGTAGCTGAATAATTCCGTAAAGCAGTGCTTCCGCTGTGGGTGGGCAGCCGGGAACATAGATATCGACAGGCACAATGCGATCACAACCACGGACAACAGCATAAGAATAGTGATAATAACCGCCGCCATTCGCACAAGACCCCATCGAAATAACCCAACGGGGCTCACTCATCTGGTCGTAGACCTTGCGCAGCGCAGGAGCCATTTTATTGACCAGCGTACCAGCCACAATCATCACATCTGATTGCCGTGGACTGGGTCGAAAAACAACCCCAAATCGGTCAAGGTCATAACGAGCAGCGCCGGCATGCATCATTTCCACTGCGCAACAAGCCAGACCAAAGGTCATTGGCCATAAAGAACCGGTCCGCGCCCAATTGATCAGTTTGTCTGCCGATGTAGTGACGATACTCTCTTTGAAGACACCTTCTATTCCCACTCCAGCGCTCCTTTTTTCCACTCGTAAATAAAACCTATCACCAGGATTGCCAGAAAAACCACCATCGCGAGAAAGCCAAACATACCAATATCACCGAGGACGACTGCCCAAGGGAAAAGAAAGGCAATTTCCAGATCAAAAATAATAAACAGGATGGCAACAAGATAGTAACGAACATCGAAACGCATGCGCGCATCTTCGAAAGCCTCGAAACCACACTCGTAGGGCGACAATTTCTGTTCGTCGGGCTTGCTCGGCGCAGCAAAGAAACCAATCATCAGTGG